>JAYTIR010000218.1:0-2019 GCA_043731765.1 Burkholderiales bacterium | reverse complement strand
CCGGCACCGTGGAGACAGTGCGCCGCGACGACGGCACCAAGACCACGATCACGCACTGGATGGGCACCGATTCGCTCGGCCGCGACGTCTATAGCCGGGTCGTTTACGGCGCGCGAGTGTCGCTGCTCGTGGGCGCCGCGGTCGCGTTGATCAGCGTCGCCATCGGCCTCGTCATCGGCCTGGTAGGGGGCTACATCCGCTGGCTCGACGCGATAGTCATGCGCGTCATGGACGGCTTGATGGCCATTCCGGCGATTCTGCTCGCGATAGCGGTCGTGTCGTTGTCGAAGGCGGGGCTCGTCGCCGTCATCATCGCGATCGTCATTCCGGAAATTCCGCGCGTCGTGCGGCTGGTGCGCTCGGTGGTGCTGTCGATCCGCGAGGAGCCCTACGTCGAGGCCGCCATTTCGGTCGGCACGACGACACCGCTGGTACTCGTCCGGCACGTGCTGCCCAACACCATCGCGCCATTGATCGTGCAGGCCACGTACATCGCCGCGTCCGCGATCCTGATCGAGGCAATCCTGTCGTTCCTCGGCGTAGGCATTCCGCCGGAGACGCCGACGTGGGGCAACATCATGGCGGAAGGACGCACGCTGTTCCGCATATTTCCCCACAACATCCTCTATCCCGGCATATTCCTCGCACTGACCGTTCTTGCCGTGAACATGCTGGGCGATGGCCTGCGCGATACGCTGGATCCGCGAATGAGCAAACAATTGTGAGTACCCCAGTCCTCGACATCCGCGACCTGACTGTCGCGCTTCCGCCCGGCGCTGATCGCGCCCGCGCGGTCGAACGCGTCAATTTGACGGTGGACCGCGGCGAAATATTGTGCCTCGTCGGCGAATCCGGCTCGGGCAAGAGCGTCATCGCGCACACGATCATGGGGCTCCTGCCGAAGGGGCTCGCGGCCACCGGCGGTAAAATCCAGTTGACGGGCGAGAACCTGCTGGCGGCAAGCGAGTCCCGGCTGCGTGAATTGCGCTGCACGCGAATGTCGATGATCTTCCAGGAACCCATGACCGCGCTGAACCCGGTCATGCGCTGCGGCGACCAGATCGACGAAGTGCTCGCAACGCATACGAATATTCACGCCCGCACGCGCCGCGAGAAAGTCCTCGACATCGTTCGCGCGGTGCAGCTTCCCGACCCCGAGCGGATGATGGCGTCGTTTCCGCATCAGCTTTCCGGAGGGCAACGGCAGCGAGTCATGATTGCAATGGCGCTGGTGCTCGAGCCGGCGCTGTTGATCGCCGACGAACCGACGACGGCGCTCGACGTGACCACGCAGGCGCAGATCCTGGCGCTGATCCGCGACCTCCAGCGCGCGCACGGTACCGGCGTGCTGTTCATCACGCACGATTTCGGCGTCGTTGCCGAGATTGCCGACCGCGTCGCCGTCCTGCGCGGAGGGGAACTCGTGGAAATCGGGCGGACCCGCGACCTGCTCGTGGCACCGAAGCACGAATACACCCGCATGCTGATCGCTTCGGTGCCAAGTCTTGTCCCGAAACATCGCGACGTGGTCACGGCGCCCGTGGTGCTTTCGACCGACGGCATGTCCAAGTCCTATGTTCAGCGTAACTGGTTCGGGCAGTCGAAGCACGCCGTTGCCGCGGCGGCCGATGTGACGCTGGAAATCCGGCAGGGCGAGACACTCGGGATCGTCGGCGAATCGGGTTCCGGAAAGTCGACCGTCGCGCGCTGCATCGCCCGCCTGATCGAGCCTTCGCGCGGGCGCATCGTGATCGGCGACACCGACTTCGCATCGATTTCGCGTGCCCAGTTGCGCGCGCTGCGGCGCCGGGTGCAGATCGTGTTCCAGGATCCGTATCGCTCGCTCAACCCGCGCAGGACAGTGGGCCAGGCGATCGTGGAAGGGCCGATGAACTACGGCGCGTCGGGCAGCGAAGCGATGGATCGGGCGCGCAAGTTGATGGAGCTGGTCCGGCTGGAGCCCAAGTCGCTGGACCGGTTTCCGCACCAGTTTTCGGGCGGACAGCGGCAGCGCATCTG
>JAYTIR010000217.1:0-20634 GCA_043731765.1 Burkholderiales bacterium | reverse complement strand
GCCTTCGTCGGCATCTATTCCGGCGGGGCGTGGATCGCGGAACGGCTGGGGAAGATGATTCCGGGCGAGCATCCGGTCGGCTATATCGACGTCTCTTTCTATCGCGACGATTACGCGCGTACGGGATTGAAAGCCGGCGCCAAACGCAGCGAATTGCCGTTCGACGTCGAAGGCGCAACGATCGTTCTCGTCGACGACGTGCTCTATACCGGCCGCAGCGTGCGCGCCGCGGTCAACGAGCTCTTCGATTATGGCCGCCCCGCGCGCATCGAGCTCGCCGTCCTGGTGGATCGCGGGGGACGCGAATTGCCGGTCGAGGCGACATACTGTGGCGCGCGGCTCGCTGTTGCGCGCAACCTGTCGATCGTATTGGCGAAAGACGGCGAGCGCCTGCGCTTCGGTGTCGAGAACGTCGCCGGCGCCTGACATCGTGCGCAATCCCCAACTCAACGCCCAGGGTGAACTCACGCATCTCCTGACGCTGGAGGGCCTGCCCGCGCCGGTGATCTGCAACATCCTCGATACCGCTACGCCTTTCGTGGGAATCGCCGAGCGCGAAGTGAAGAAGGTCCCGCTGCTGCGCGGCAAGGCCGTGTTCAATCTGTTTTTCGAGAATTCGACGCGCACGCGCACGACGTTCGAGATCGCGGCCAAGCGACTGTCCGCCGATGTCATCAACCTCAATATCGGCGTGTCGTCCGCGAGCAAGGGCGAGACACTGCTCGACACCGTGGACAACCTGGTCGCGATGGACGCGGACATTTTCGTGGTCCGCCACGCGCAATCCGGCGCGCCGCACCTCATCGCACAGCACCTCGATGCCCATGGCCGCAGCCACGTGCACGTCGTCAATGCGGGCGACGGCCGCCATTCGCATCCGACGCAAGGGTTGCTCGACCTCTACACGATCCGCCATTACAAGAAAGACTTCCACAACTTGACCGTTGCCGTCGTCGGCGACGTCCTGCATTCGCGTGTCGCGCGCTCGCTGATCCACGGTCTCACCACGCTCGGCACGCCGGAAGTGCGCGTGGTCGGACCGAAGACGTTGCTTCCGAGCAAGGTCGAGGCGCTCGGCGTGCGCGTGTTCCACGACATGCGCGAAGGCCTCAAGGGTTGCGACGTGGTGGTGATGCTGCGGCTGCAAAGCGAACGGATGAAAGGCGCGCTGCTGCCGTCGGCCGGTGAGTACTTCAAGCATTACGGCCTGACACCGGACAAGCTCGCGCTCGCCAAACCCGATGTCATCGTGATGCATCCGGGACCGATGAACCGCGGCGTGGAAATCGACTCGGCGGTGGCCGACGGCGACCGCTCCGTCATCCTGCCGCAGGTGACGTTCGGCATCGCGGTGCGGATGGCGGTGATGAGCATCATCGCCGGCAACTGATGAAGATCGAGATCAAGAACGGCCGCGTCGTCGACCCCGCGCAGGGGATCGACCGCGTGGCTTCACTGTATGTCGTAGCCGGGAAGATCGCCGCGATCGGCCGCGCGCCGGATGGATGGAACGCGAGCCGCGTGATCGATGCCAAAGGTCTCGTCGTCGCCCCCGGGCTCATCGACATCTCCGCGCGTCTGCGCGAGCCCGGGTTCGAATATAAGGCCACGCTCGAATCCGAAATGGAAGCGGCCATCGCCGGGGGCGTGACCAGCCTCGCGTGTCCGCCCGACACCGACCCCCCGCTCGACGAACCCGGCCTGGTCGAAATGCTCAAGCATCGCGCGCGCCTCTTGAACCAGGCTCACGTCTATCCGATCGGCGCGCTCACGGTGCAGTTGAAGGGCACCACGCTCACCGAGATGGGCGAACTCGCGGAGGCGGGATGCGTGGCGTTTTCGCACGCCGACATGCCACTGGTCGATACGCAGGTGCTGCTGCGCGCGATGCAATACGCGTCGACATTCGGCTATCGCGTCTGGCTTCGACCCAACGATTCACACCTGGGCAAGGGAGGCGTTGCGCACGACGGCGAAGTGGCGACAAGGCTCGGTCTTCCCGGCATTCCGGCGGCCGCGGAGACGATCGCGCTCATGACCATATTGGCGCTTGTGCGCGAGACCAATGTCCGCGTGCACCTCTGCCGTTTGTCGGCGGCCGAAAGCGTGGCGATGGTGCGCGCGGCAAAGAAAGAGGGCTTGCCCGTGACCTGCGATGTCGCGATACATCACCTTCACCTGTGCGACGTCGATATCGGGTGGTTCGATCCGAACGCGCGTCTGGTGCCGCCGTTGCGCACCGTGCGCGACCGCGCCGCGCTGCGCGCCGGCGTGGCCGACGGCACGATCGACCTCATCTGTTCCGATCATGCGCCCGTCGATGACGATGGCAAGCAGGTCCCGTTCGGCGAGGCGGAGCCGGGCGCCACCGGACTGGAACTTCTGCTGCCGCTCACGCTCAAATGGGCCGCGGAGGACAAGGTGGCGCTGCCTGCGGCGCTCGCGAAGATCACCTGCGAGCCGGCGAAGCTCCTCGGCGTCGAGGCAGGCGATCTTTGCGCAGGACACACGGCGGACATCTGCGTGTTCGATCCGGAACAATACTGGATGGTCGAAAGCAGGACGTTGAAAAGTCAAGGCAAGAACACGCCTTTCATCGGCATGGAGGTGCCGGGCAAGGTGCGATACACGTTGGTCGGTGGGCAGGTGGTCTACGAGGCGTGACACACATTCAAATTTGCCTGAGGAGAACGCGTTGAAACTGGAACTCGAGCAGGACATCAAGGGCATGCTGCCCGAGAAGGATTTCGACCGCCGCGACTTCATCTGGTCGGCGCTGGGCGCGAGCGCAGCGCTCGCGCTGTCGCGGTCCGCGTCGGCCCAGGAAATCACGACCGACACCGAAGGCATCGTCGCCGACGAAGTATCGATCCCGACCTCGACCGGGAACATTCGCGGCTTTCGCGCAATGCCCGCGAAAGGGGGACCGTTTCCGGTCGTGCTGGTCGCGGCCGAGATTTTCGGCCTCAACCATTACATGAAGGACATCTGCCGCCGTCTCGCGAAGGCGGGCTACTACGCGATCGTGCCCGACCTCTACGCGCGCAAGGCCGATCTCACGAAGCTGACGTCGATGGCCGAGATCAGGCCGATCGTGAACAGCAAATACGATACCGAGCTCGTCTCCGATTACGACGCGACGGTCGAATTCGTGCGCGCGAGCTTCAACGGGGACATGACGCGGTTGGGCATCACCGGCTTCTGCCGCGGCGGACGCACGCCACTCGTCTACGCGGCGGCCAACCCAAAGCTGAAGGCCGTCGTCTCTTGGTACGGCCCGGTTGGCGGAGCCACCAACGAATACACGCCACGCACGGCGATGGATCGCGTGGGCGAAATCAAGATGCCTGTGCTCGGTCTCTATGGCGCGAAGGATGCCGGCGTACCGGTGGCCGAGGTCGAGAAGTTCTTCGCCGCGCTGAATGCTGCCGGCATTCCGACGGAGCTCGTCATGTATCCGGAGGCCGGGCACGGCTTCCACGCGGATTTTCGGCCCGACAATTACCGCAAGGCGGATGCCGAGGACGGCTGGAAGCGCATGCTTGCGTGGTTCAGGCAGTGGGGCGTTGCCTGAGAACCTACTTGGACTTCGGAACGCGCCCCATCAGGTAGAACTCGTCGTTCGGCCGCATGCTGATCATGTTCGCCATCCGGTTCGACAGCGCGAAAAAGGCGGAGATCGCGCCGATGTCCCAGATGTCCTCATCGGAGAATCCGTGCACTTGCAGCGACGTGAAGTCGTCGTCAATGATTTCGCTGCTGTGAAGCGAAATCTTGAGCGCGAATTTCAGCATCGCTTTCTGCCGGTCGCTGATATCGGCCTTGCGGTAGTTAGTGGCGACCTGGTCCGCAACCAGCGGATTTTTCGCGTAGATGCGCAGGATCGCGCCGTGCGCAACAATGCAGTAGAGGCAATCGTTGGCACCCGAGGTCGCGACGACGACCATCTCGCGCTCGGCCTTGGTGAGCCCGCTCTCTCGTTCCATCAGTGCGTCGTGGTACGCGAAGAACGCGCGCCACTCCGCTGGCCGGTGGGCTAACGTGAGAAAGACGTTCGGAACAAAACCGGCCTTCTCCTGTACTTCGAGAATGCGCGCGCGGATGTCCTCGGGCAGATCCTCAAGTTTGGGGACGGGGTAGCGGCTGATGGGTGGCGCGGTCATGCGAATGAGTCTACCAGCCTGCATTGGATCCTGTTGGCTGGTGAGGTCACCGGTTTTCCGGTCGCGTCCCGAAGCCGAGCTGCGCATACACGGCGTCATACTGAGCAAGACGGCGCAGCGCCCGCCAGCGCGGCAGCACGCTGCTTGCGACGAACATCGGATCGTACTGCGCCACGGCGAGTTCGGCCCATGCGATCGCTTCGGCATCGAGGCCCGCAGACGCGGCGGCGCCGGCAAGCGTCGAGGGCTGCACGTATTCAATCTGTCCGCGCATGGACAATTCGTCGTAAATGAGCTTTGCTTGGCGTTTCCCTCCGACTTCGGCATGCGCACTGGCGATCGTCGCCAGCACCCAAGGATGCCGGACAGAAATCTCGAGCGCTTCCTCCTGACGGTCCAAGGCTTCTTTGTATCGTTCCGTCTGCACGAGGCATTCCAGCAGGCTCCATTGCGCCGAGAACGAACGCGGGGCAAGTGCCATTGCATGCTGCGCGGCAGCGAGCGATTCTTCGGCGCGCCCGGCGATGCCGACGCTGGACGCGTGCATGGCCCATGCCCACACATTGAGCGGATCGCTCTTGAGCGCGCTCGCTGTCTGCCGCATCGCCTCTTCATGGTCGCCGGCCACCGCAGACAGCCCCCAAAGCGCATATTCGCAACGGGACCGGACGTTCCCGGGCTCGATCTCGATCGCCTGGCGCCACTGAGCCGATGCGGCGACGGCATCGTGGTCGAGGAACAATGACACCATGGCGAGCGTTGCGAGCGCCTCGGCCAGTTCCGGTGCAAGTTCGAGTGCCCGTGTCGCGGCGGCCTTTGCATACGGCAGCATCTCCAGAGGCTGGTGAATGCCGTAAAGCCCAATCAGCCGGCAGGAGTCAGCCATCCATGCCAGCGCGTCGGCGTAATTCGGGTCAAGCGTCGCTGCCACGCGGAAGTGTTCGTGCGCCTGTATGACGGCTCGTCCACGTTGCCATTGCAGCGTGCGCCCGCGCAGAAAATGATCATAGGCAACAAGGTTGGAGGTGCCACTCGCCTGTCGCTCCTGTTGCCGACTGATGCCGAGCGAGACCGCGAGCTTCGCGGCCACCGTGCCGGCGATTTCGTCCTGCAATGCGAAAATGTCCCGGAATTCGCGATCGTAGGTTTCTGACCAGAGGTGGGAGTCGGACTCGACGTCAACGAGCTGCGCTGTGATCCGGACGCGGTTCGCCGTCTTGCGCACGCTGCCCTCGAGTATCGTCCTCACGGAAAGCTTTCGCCCGATCGTTGGCAGGTCGGTGTTGCTTCCCTTGAAGCTGAAGGCTGACGTACGGGACGTGACCTTGAGGCTGCCGCTTTTGGCCAGGACGTTCAGCAGTTCCTCAGTGAGTCCATCGGCGAAGTATTCGTTCTCCTCGTCGCCGCTCAAGTTGAGAAAGGGCAGCACCGCGATCGACGGAATCTCCCGTTTCGCGTGCGCGATCCTTGCCGGGGCTTGGCGGTCGGCCATGCGGTAAATTCTCTCCGGCCGCGCAAGATCCTTGAGGGCGAGTTCGCCACGTTCCTCTACATCGAGATTGGCGGGAAGGAAATCGCGCACGATCTCGAACGTGGCGGCGGTCAGCAAAGTCTCGCCACCTACCGCGTGGGCGAGCAGGCGCGCGAGACGGTTGAGCGTCGGTCCGAAGTAATCGCGGTCGCGCTGTTCGGCCAGTCCCGTGTGCAGCGCGCAGCGCACACGCAATGCGGCGGGTGCGCGCCAATCCTCCGCGGCTACCGCACCCTGGATCGCCACAGCCGCGCTGACCGCGCCATCCGCCGTATCGAACGCGGCGCAGAAGCCGTCGCCGACCGTCTTGAAGACCTGTCCGCCGTGATCCTCGATTGTTGCACGCAGCAAAACGTCGTGGCGGGCCAGTACCTGCGCCATCCCGACACGGTCTGCTTCCCACAGACGCGTGCTACCTTCGATGTCGGTAAACAGAAAGGTGACGTTGCCGGTAGGAAGCTGCACCGTTTCCTTCTCGGGCATGGTCGGATTGCCGACGGAGCGAATCTACTTCAAATCCGGCCGGACGCGTTCATGTCGTCGGCGGCACGTAACCCTGCGGCATGTCCGCGCCACCGCCGAAGAAGTGTTTCTCCATCTGTTCGGCGAGCCACTTCCGCGCGCGCGCGTCGGCCAGGCTCAGGCGGTTCTCGTTCACCAGCATGGTCTGGTGCTTCAACCAGCCAGCCCAAGCTTCCTTGGACACGTTTTCGTAGATGCGCTTGCCGAGTTCACCGGGATAGGGCGGAAAATCCAGGCCCTCCGCTTCCTTGCCGAGCTTGACGCAGTTGACGGTTCTTGCCATGAGAATTTCCTAGATGGTCTTGCGGTAGACCAGCGACTTGCGCTGGTAATTGTAGAGCGCCTGTTTCTGCCGGGGCAGGTCGGCGACGGCAGCGACCCGGAAGCCGCGTTCGAGGAACCAGTGCGCCGTCCTGGTGGTGAGCACGAACAGTTCGGCGAGCTTCAACTTGCGCGCGCGCACTTCGACCTCGTGCATCAGCGCCTCGCCGTAGCCCTCGCGGCGGAAGTCCGGCTGCACGGCAAGCGCGGCGAGTTCGCCCAGCCTGTCGTCCGGGAATGCGTAGAGCGCCGCGCAGCCGATGATGTGGCCGTCGTATTCGGCGACGAAGAAGCGTTCGATTTCGCTTTCGAGGCGCTCGCGCGACCGGCGCACCAGCACGCCCTGTTCTTCAAGCGGCTCGATGATCCCGAGGATTCCGCCGACGTCGTCGATCGTGGCGCTGCGGATATGTGCCAGCGCGGTCGCGGCAATCATCGTCCCGACGCCATCGCGGGTGAAGAGTTCGAGCAGCAGCGCGCCGTCGTGGTGACGGCTGACCAGGTGCGCGCGCTTCACGCCGTTGTCGCAGGCGCGAATCGCGGCCGGCAGGTAGTGCCGCACGTCGGCGGTCAGCTTGTTGCCTTTGGCGAGCAGTGCAGAAGCGTCGGTCGTGGAAAGATCGGTGAGCAATTGCCGGCGACCGTTGCGCACGCCGTCGGCGTCCATGAGGAAGATGAGTTTGACCGCTTCCAGCCGCACCGCGACCTGCGTTGCGACTTCCTCGACGGTCAGGTTGAAGATCTCGCCCGTGGGCGAATAGCCGATCGGCGAAATCAGCACGATGTCGCCGTCGTCCAGTCGCTGCTGGATCGCTTCGGTATCGATGCGCCGGACCTCGCCGGTCAACTGCATGTCCACGCCATCCACGATACCCATCGGCTTCGCGGTGAGGTAGTTGCCGCTCGACACGCGATTGCGCGCACCGGCCATCGGCGAATTGGCGAGGCCCAGCGAAAGCAGTGCCTCGATCCGCGCGCGGACCTGCCCGGCAGCTTCGAGAACGCAATCCATCGAGTCGGGATCGGTTACACGGACGCCGTGCGCATAGCGATTCTCGATGTCCTGCTGTTCGAGGATCGCCTCGACTTGCGGACGGCAACCGTGCGCGACCACGAGACGGATGCCGAGGCTGTGCAGCAGGTTGAGATCGTGCACGACACCCAGGAACTCTTCGTCCGCGACCACCTCACCGCCGAATGCGATCACAAACGTCTTGCCGCGAAACGCATGGACGTAGGGCGCGGCGGCGCGCATCCAGTGCACGAACGCGCGCATCGTGGCGGAGTTCACTGCGGGCGTGGCGTCGGGGATGCGCGGCATTGGCGTGGATGGAAAGGGGGATGGCGGGTGCGCGCGATTATAGCGCGGGGTCGGCTATCATTCGCCTTTCCTGATCGGTCCCGATGGCGTCACCCCTCCTCGAAAACCTCAATCCCGAACAGCTTGCGGCGGTCAGTCTGCCGCACGCCTCCGCGCTGGTCCTGGCAGGTGCGGGGAGCGGCAAGACGCGCGTGCTCACGACGCGCATCGCATGGCTGCTGGCCACGGGCCAAGCAGGGCCGCTGTCGATTCTCGCCGTCACCTTTACCAACAAGGCGGCGAAACAGATGCTGATCCGCTTGTCGGCGCTTACGCCGGTGAACACGCGCGGCATGTGGGTCGGCACCTTCCACGGCCTGTGCAACCGGATGCTGCGCGCGCATCATCGCGACGCCAACCTGCCGCAACTGTTCCAGATACTCGACACCCAGGACCAGCTGTCGCTGATCAAGCGGATGTACCGCGCGCACAATCTGGACGACGATCGTTATCCACCGAAGCAGTTGCAGTGGTTCATCGCGGACGCCAAGGAAGAGGGTCTGCGGCCCAACATGGTCGAGGCGACCGACGACTTGTCGGGCCGGCAGGTCGAGCACTATGCGCTGTACGACGCGATGTGCCAACGCGAGGGCGTGGTCGATTTCGCCGAACTGCTCCTGCGCAGCTACGAGCTCCTGGCCGGTCACGAAGGACTGCGCGAGCACTACCGGCGGCGATTCTCGCACCTGCTCGTCGACGAATTCCAGGATACGAACACGCTGCAGTACAAGTGGCTGCGCATGCTGGCCGGGCCGCACACGGCGGTGTTTGCCGTAGGCGACGACGACCAGTCGATCTACGCATTCCGTGGCGCAAAGGTCGCCAACATGCAGCAGTTCGAGCGTGACTTTGCCACACCCGAGCAGCCGGTCAAGCTGATCAAGTTGGAGCAGAATTACCGCTCGCACGGCCACATCCTCGATGCCGCCAACGCGCTGATCCGCCACAACCAGGCGCGCCTGGGCAAGAACCTGTGGACGAGCGAAGGCAAAGGCGAGCCGGTGCGCGCGTTTTCGGCGGTGTCCGACCAGGATGAAGCCGCGTTCATCGTCGACGTGGTGAAGGGCATCAGCGCCGATGGCGTGGCGCACGACGAAGTGGCGCTGCTGTATCGCTCCAATGCGCAGTCGCGCGTCCTCGAACACGCGCTGTTCAGCGCCGGCATTCCCTATCGCGTCTATGGTGGCATGCGTTTCTTCGAGCGCGCCGAAGTCAAGCACGCGCTGGCCTATCTGCGTCTCATTGCCGCGCCCGCTGACGACGGCGCGTTCCTGCGCATCGTCAATTTTCCGCCGCGCGGCATCGGTGCACGCACACTCGAGCAATTGCAGGATGCAGCGCGCGCGCAGGCAACGTCCCTGTGGCAGGCCGCGGCGTCCGGAGCAATGTCGGGCAAGGCGGGTTCGTCGCTCGGCGCGTTCGTCAAGTTGATCGGGGCATTGCGCGATCAAACCCGTGCGCTGCCGCTGCCGGAAGCAGTCGAGCACGTAATCGAAAAATCCGGTCTGTTGACGCATTACAAGGCTGAGAAAGACGGACAGGATCGCGTCGAGAACCTGCTGGAACTGGTCACTGCCGCAGAGGGCTTCGTGCGCGAAGCGGAACTGGCCACCGACGCGCCCATGCTCACCGATCGAGTGGACGTCGATGTGCAATCGCCAGAGGCGGGCGAAGAGGAGGGAGCAACCGATTCGCTGACCGCATTCCTCACGCACGCCGCGCTCGAAGCCGGCGACACGCAGGCCGCGGAAGGCCTTCCGGCGCTGCAGTTGATGACCGTACACGCCGCCAAGGGTCTCGAGTTTCACACGGTGTTCGTGACCGGGTTGGAAGAGGGCTTGTTCCCGCACGAGAACAGCCTGTCCGAAGCAGGTGGCCTGGAAGAAGAGCGCCGGCTGATGTACGTCGCGATCACGCGCGCGCGGCGGCGTCTTTACGTCACGCAGGCGCAGAGCCGGATGCTGCACGGGCAGACACGATACAACCTTCCGTCACGCTTCCTGACGGAACTGCCGCCGGACCTCGTGCAGTGGCTGTCGCCGTTCCGCCGCAAGGCGATCGACGTCGATGACGCCGAATGGGGCCGCGTCACCCGCGCGCCGCAGGCTACTCCCGCCGCGCCATCATGGCGAATCGGACAAAGCGTCAAGCACGCGAAATTCGGACTGGGCGTCATCATCGACGCCGAAGGCCGGGGGCCGGACGCGCGCGTGCAGGTCAACTTTCGCGATACGGGCGTGAAGTGGCTGGCGCTGGAATACGCGAAGCTCGAACCGGCGTAAGGCGTCTCCGCTATTCGGGTTCGTGCGTACCCTGTCCCGATAGCGGCGCCAGAGTTTCGCCGGCATGAAACACTTCGCGGTAACTCACGTAGTCGGAAATGTGCAGCGTGGCGGCGAGTACGATTCCGTACGGCAGCAGCACCGCCAGCACGAACACCTGTCCGATGGCCTCGGGCAGGAACAGCGTGATCGCGCCCGTGATCAGCGCAGGTATCGCGGCTCCGTAGAAAAACACGCCGATTCCGTAGACGGCAAGCGGCCGCCAGTTCGCGAGTGCTGCGCGCAAACTCGTGGCCAGCGCCGCGCCCGCGCCGGCATTCTGGAACACGACGAGCGCGGGCGCCCACCACGTTGCAATGAGAACCGGGATCGACAGCAACGCGGAAAAGAGCATGCCGGCCTCGAGCGCGCCATCACTCAGCGCGGTTGTGATTGCCTCTTCGTTCATCGCTCCCGCATTGGACATGAGGTCGAGCAATTTCCCGCCGTCCACGAGTGACGACGCCAACACCGCCGCGGTAATGCCGACCACAAAGAAAATGCCGATCGCCAGCAGCGAACTCAAGTTGGCCCGGAATCCCTGGAACAGCTGACGCAAGGCCGGCGTGCCACCACGCTCCTGCGTCCATGCCGCTGCGAGCAGCCCGACGGCGAATACCGGCTTGAGGATGGTCATGGCGAAAGGACCGATGAAAGGAACCGCGACCATTAGCCGCAACAGGACGTAGTAGGTGAGAAGCAGCACGACCCAGGGCAGCCGCCGCCGGCGGAACAACGCAAAGGCCTGCGCGAGCCACGCCATTCCGTGCCTCGCCTCGTAGCGCGTGAAGACGAATTCCCGCGGGTCGTCGTTCACGATCGCCTCTCCGGAAAGCGCGCAGGTCGCGCGACGCGATCGCGCAGGACGCGCTCGAAATGTTCCGGATCGTGCGCGTGCGTCAACTCGCCGGAGCGCGGCAGATGCAGGTCGTACAGCCGGGACAGCCAGAAGCGCAATCCCGCCGCGCGCAGCAGCGCCGGCCACGCGGTACGCTCGTCCCCGGTCAGCGGCCGCGCCGCATCGTAGGCAGTCACCAGCGCCTGCGCGCGTTCGGCGTCGACCGTCTGGCTCCCGTGATCGTCGACGCACCAATCGTTGACGGTGATGGCCAGGTCATAGGCGAAGAAATCGGTCGCCGCGAACCCGAAATCGATGATCCCTGCGACGCGCCCGTCGTGAAACAACACGTTGTCGCAGAAGAGGTCGCCGTGAATGGCGCCCTTGGGCAACTTGCCGCGGCCGAAACCGGTCTGGAACTTGAGCTCGGACTCGAGCAGCGCGGCCTGGTCCGCGGACAGGAAGGGCTTCACCGCGCGTGCCGCCTGCCGCCACCACACAGGGCCGCGCCGGTTGGAAAGCCGCGTCCGATACGTCATCGAAGCGACGTGCAGGTGCGCGAGTGCCGCGCCGACCGCCGCACAATGTTGCGCCGAGGGAACCTCGACCGGCATGCCATCGATGCGCGCAACGAGACTCGCCGGCTTGCCATTCAACAGCGAGAACAGCGCGCCGGTGCGATCGGGCTCCGGCGCCGGAACCTCGACACCGGCCTTGGCCAGGTGAGCCATGAGATTCAGGTAGAACGGCAATTCGGCAGCCGGCAGGCGCTCGTACAACGTCAGCACGTACCGGCCCTTCGCGGTCGTCACAAAATAGTTCGTGTTCTCGATGCCTGAAGTGATCGGCTGCAATTCCGCGACACCTCCCACCGCATAGCGGGTGAGCCACGCATCGAGCTCTTCGGCGGTTACGGGCGTATAGACAGACATGAGATGGTCCGGTGCGCGCGGGTAACAGGCGGGGCGCGCCGGAATCCTCGTCAGATCGAATCAGATCACCAGGAAAACAATAGCCACATCGGTACGCTGAGGCCTGATCCCAGGGAGTCGTAGCGAATGAAGGACTGGCCATTGCCATTCGGTACAAGGTAGTAGGTTTTGCCGCCGCGCGGGGTCACGCGAACATACCGAAGTTTGCCGTTGACGCGGATTTCCTCGACCGTTTCGGCGTCCTTGCGAATGATTGTGACTTGCGGCTCGAGGTCAGTGTCCGGACTGTAGTCGCGCAGAGGCGGCGGCGCGCCTGTCGCGGGAAGCGGAGGTGGTGCGGCGTTGGCCGGCAGGGGTGGCGGAGCGGCGGGCGACTGCGCAAATGCGCCGCCCGCAAGGGCCGCGGCAGCGGCGAACAGGCACACATTGCGCAATGAGTTCATCGGGTGGATGCGAACAAAGATCCGATTCTACCAAACGCGGCGCGTCAGAGATTGAGCATCTTCTCGCGTTCGGCGCGGGTCGGCGCAAAGCCGCGACCCTCATAGAACTTGAAGATCGCCTCGACGATGGCCTCCGGCTCTTCGATGATTTGCAGGAGATTCATGTCCTCGCCGTTGATCATGCCCTCGCCGACGAGCTTGTCGCGCATCCAGTCGGTGAGGCCACGCCAGAATTCACCGCCGACCAGGATGATCGGAATCTTCCGGCTTTTTCCCGTCTGCACGAGCGTCAGCACTTCGCCTAACTCATCGAGCGTCCCGAAACCGCCGGGCAGGATGACATACGCCGACGCGAAGCGCACGAACATCATCTTGCGCGCGAAAAAATAGCGAAAGTTGACCGACACGTCCTGATATTCGTTGCCGCTCGATTCGGACGGCAGCATGATGTTGAGACCGATGGCAGGCGACCGGCCTCCGTGCGCTCCCTTGTTGGCGGCTTCCATGAGTCCCGGGCCGCCGCCGGAAATGACGGAAAAGCCGGCGTCGGAGAGGAGTCGCGCAATGCGCTGCGTCTTTTCGTAATACGCATGACCGGGCTTGATGCGCGCGCTGCCGAACATGCTGACCGCGGGCCGGATGCCGCGCAGGCGCTCCGTCGCGATCGCGAACTCTGCCATAATCCCCATCACCCGCCACGCTTCCTGACCATTGGTCGTGTTGAGTGCCTGCGGATCGATGAGCTCCGGAATCTTCTGGGTCTGACGCATGCCTACGCTCGTGCTGGTTGACGGGTCTTCATACCTGTATCGCGCATTCCACGCGCTGCCCGATCTGCGCACCTCGAGAGGCGAGCCGACCGGCGCGCTGCGCGGTGTGCTGGCGATGTTGCGCCGAATGGTCGAGGACGGCAAGCCCGACTATTTCGCCGTCGTGTTCGACGCGCCCGGCAAGACCTTTCGCGACGACTGGTATCCGCAATACAAGGCGAACAGGCCGCCGATGCCGGAGGATCTCGTCGCGCAAATCAAACCGTTGCACGAACTGGTGCGCGCAAATGGCTGGCCGCTCCTGATGATCGAAGGCGTGGAGGCCGACGACGTGATCGGAACCTTGGCGACGCAGGCTTGCGCTGCCGGCATCGACACCGTCATATCGACAGGGGACAAGGATCTGGCGCAACTCGTGAAGCCTGGCATCACCTGCGTCAATACTTTGAGCCACGAGACGCTCGATGAGGCCGGCGTGCTCGCCAAGTTCAACGTGCGCGCGGACCAGATACTCGACCTGCTGACGCTGACCGGCGACACCGTCGACAACGTTCCCGGTGTGCCGAAGGTCGGTCCCAAGACCGCCGCGAAGTGGCTTGCGCAATATGGATCGCTCGACAATATCGTCGCGCACGCGAGCGAGATCCCCGGCGTGGTCGGCGAAAATCTGCGTGCCACGCTCGACTGGCTGCCGCAGGGCCGCAAGCTGCTCACCGTCAAGACCGATTGCACAGTGCCTTTGGCGCCGGCGGATTTGGGAATCGCGCCGCCCGATTTGACGTCACTGAAGCCGTTGTACGAACGCTTCGAGTTCAAGAGCTGGTTGCGCGACGTGGGTGGCGGCGCAGCCACCGCGCCGGACGCCGCCGATGCCATCGCGAAGCGCGCCGCGAGCGACACCGCGGGCCGGCGTTGGGATGCGAATGTTGCGGAAACGTCCGCCGTCGTCGCGGCAGAGGCGCCTCTCGAAAAACACTACGAGATGGTGTGCGACGAACCTGCGCTGGCGCGCTGGCTCGCGGCAATCGACGCGGCAGACCTCGTCGCGGTGGACACCGAAACGACCAGTCTCGACCCGATGCAGGCGCGCATCGTTGGCGTTTCGCTTTCGATCATCCCTGGTCACGCCTGTTACATCCCGCTCGGGCACCGCTATGCGGGCGCGCCGGACCAGCTCGACCGCGATGCCACGCTGCGCCGTCTCGTGCCGTGGCTTGCCGATCCCGACAAAAAAAAGCTTGGGCAGAACCTCAAGTACGACCAGCATGCGCTCGCCAATGACGATCTCGTGTTGAAGGGCGTGGCGCACGACACATTGCTCGAGTCCTATGTTCTTGAGTCGCACAAGCCGCACGACATGGACAACCTCGCGTGGCGGCACCTGAACCTCAAGACCCTCAGCTACGACGAGGTGACCGGCAAGGGGGCCTCCCGCATACCGTTCGAGCAGGTGGCCATCGAACGCGCAACGGAGTATTCGGCCGAGGATGCGGACATCACCCTGCGGCTGCATCACGCATTGCATCCGGCCATTGTTGCCGACGCGAAGCTCGACTTCATCTACGCGCAAATTGAAATGCCGGTGCGCGAAGTGCTGTTCCGCATGGAACGCAACGGCATCCTGATCGACTCGCAGCTCCTCGCGCAGCAGAGCCGCGAGCTGGGCGAACGCGTGTTGGCGTTGGAGCAGCAGGCGCACCAGCTCGCGGGACAGCCGTTCAATCTCGGTTCGCCCAAGCAGCTGGGCGAGATCCTGTTCCAGCGGATGAGCCTGCCCGTGGTCAAGAAGACCGCGACCGGGCAACCCTCCACCGACGAAGAAGTGCTGCAGGAACTCGCGGCGGACTATCCATTGCCGAAAGTCCTGCTCGAGCATCGCTCGGTGTCGAAGCTCAAGTCGACGTACACCGACAAGCTGCCGCAGATGGTGAATGCGCGCACGGGCCGCGTGCACACGACGTTTTCGCAGGGCACGGCCGTCACCGGTCGGCTCGCGTCGAGCGACCCCAACCTGCAGAACATCCCGGTGCGCACGGCGGAGGGCCGCCGCATTCGCGAGGCCTTCATAGCACCGCCGGGCCATGTCCTCGTCTCGGCCGATTACTCGCAGATCGAGTTGCGGATCATGGCGCACCTGTCCGAAGACCCCGCATTGCTCAAGGCCTTTCATGAGGGCCAGGACATCCATCGCGCCACGGCCGGCGAAATTTTCGGCGTACCGCCCAGCGACGTGACGATCGACCAACGCCGCTACATCAAGGCGGTCAACTTCGGATTGATCTACGGCATGGGCGCGTTCGGCCTGGCGCAGCAACTGGGCATCGAACGCAACGCGGCGCAACAGTTCATCGACAAGTATTTCGCGCGCTATCCGGGTGTGGCCGCGTATATGCAGCGCACGCGGGAAATTGCGCGGGAACAGGGCTACGTGGAAACGGTGTTCGGCCGCAGGCTTTGGCTGCCGGACATCAAGGCGGCCGGCGGACCGCGGCGCGCCGGTGCCGAGCGCGCGGCGATCAACGCGCCCATGCAAGGCACCGCCGCCGATCTCATCAAGCTCGCGATGATCTCGGTGCAGGGATGGCTCGATCGCGGAAGCCTTGCGACAAAGCTCCTGCTGCAGGTCCACGATGAGTTGGTGCTCGAAGTGCCCGCCGCCGAAGTCGCGCGTGTCGAGCGCGAATTGCCGGGCCTCATGACGGGCGTGGCGACGTTGCGCGCGCCTTTGGTGGTTGACGTCGGCAAGGGTGCCAACTGGGACCGAGCCCACTGAGGGCGCACTGACGATCGTGGTCAGCGCTACGCGGGGTTGGATGGCCTCGGTTTTTCCACGGCGAGAGTGTCGCGATAGCCGGCATAGGTCGAGCCGAATATCACCGGAGCAATGACCACGGTGAGTGCCACATACCCCACGACAAGTGCCGCGAGGCCGAAGATCATCGACCCCCAGTTTCCGTTTCCGTCGAACATGGCCATGAGGGCGCCGATACCGATCACGCCGGCCAGCGCCGCGAACACGCACATCGCCCCGATCGCGATGGCGATCCCGATCGCACCGTAAACCAGGAATGGAGCCCAATTGCGCATGCAGGCGCGAAAGCTGCTCCGCATGGCGTCCATCGCCCTTGCTTCCTGCAGGACGATCAGCGCAGGCGCAAACCAGTTGGCCATGGCGATCACCGCGACCACGGCCAGCACCACTGCGAACAGCATGAAGCTCATGAGCCCCAATCCGCGCCACATCTGCCACGGATCGGCGGCGAGGCTGCCGAGATTCATCAGCCCGGACAGGCCGATGCCACCCGCAATCACGACCAATCCGACACAGACAGCCACCAGGGTCAGCAGCATATTGAATACGCCGACCATCAGCAGCGGTATGAAGTGTGGCCCGGTGAAGCCATCGAACAGGTGCGCAAGACGCAGCGATTCACCTTGGCGCAGTGAGTTGCATCCAAGCATTATTCCGCCGACGAAGACGGGCGTCAGCAGCCACTGCGCGACTCCGCCGATGTAAGGCACACGGCTGAGCAACAGCGAAATGACGATGTAGACGATCACGATGCCGAACCACGTTCCGATCCGGGGCGTGAACATGCGCCAGCCTTCGCCCCACCACGCTGCACCGGCGCCCGCTGCTACGACACGCGGCTCGATTGGCCCATGCGTTGGGTGAGGTCCATTGGCTTGCGGCGGCTGCGGAAACGGTGAGGCCATGTCAGTTGCCTTCGCAGAAAAACCGGTGATGGGCGAATTGCCTCATGGCACGAGCGCCCACCCTGGACGTTTTTGCGACGCACACAGGGGAACACGGCCGCAATGGGCCGCTCTCCTGCGCGAATTGCGATGCGGATCAGTTTAACGCGAGATGCACGTCGACGGCATGGTGCACTCGCGAAGCGAGCGCGTCCGGCGCGTCGTTGTGCAGGAACCAGCGCAGCCGCGCCGTGTCGCCGATGACGGTGAAGCCGAACTCGGTGAGGAGGGTTTGCAGCGCCTTGATGTAGCGCGAGTCGCGCTGCACGCGGACGATGTAGGTCTTCTGGCCGGGTGGCGTTGCGAACAGCGAAGCCAGCAGCGCGCGGCCCTGGCCCCCCCCACGCGCGGCCAGGTCGAGTCCCGCCAGCCAAAGCTCGTAGCCTGTGCCATCGATCGAGCGGAACAGTCCGAACCCGACCGGCGGCATGCCGCTGTGACGGTCGTCCGGCCAGAAAACATAGCCTGGAACGGCGACGGTGGCGAGCTTGCCGCTGCCGACGTCCTCGACGAAATAGCCGGCGACCAGCGCGCGCTTCAGCTTGCCGAAGAATTCCTCGGCACCCGGCGAGTCGACGGCGAGATCACGGTCGAAGCTGCCGTCCGCCGCACCCTGGCGGATCAATGTCCGCAGTAGTGCCAAGTGTCCGACATGGGCGGGCTGGAGCATGCACGACGTCCCGAGGTGTTGACGACGCCACGTTAGCGCGTTGTCGGTCCTCATTGGCGGCGGGCTTACAGGCGGTTGCGTACAGTCCCTGAACGGCTGACTGACAGACTAGTGCGCGTAGGATCGCAGTAACGGCGCAGTGCGAACTCGCACAGCTATGTCCCTGGGTGCGTCCGCCCGGACGAACCACCGGAGATTCGCAGTTTCGCGGACAATGGTGAAGCTCAACGCTTCCAGCAAGTGCTGCATCGTCGCACCACTGGCACCGCTTGGGTCGACCCGCACGACATACGCGAGTTGCCCTGCGGGCGTCAACAGCATGGCGGACAACATGGCGTGGCCGTGACCCTGACCTCGCCATGCTTGGTCGACCCCCGTCAGCCAGAGTTCATAACCGATCTGGGGCAGCGCCTTGAAGAGGCCGAAGCCGATCGGATGGGAGCGATCGCCCGTCAGATGCGGGTAGTACATATACCCCGACGCCGGTCGGGTAATGAGCGTGCCCCGCAGGTCCACCTGCACGAAATATCCGACCACAAGCGCCTGCCGGAGATTGGCGAAGAAAAGGGCGCTCTCGGCGGAGTCCGTAGCGAGCTCGCGGTCGAAGCTTCCGTCCGCGGCACCGCTCTTGATCCAGTTCTGCAACAGGCCCAGATGGCCGGCGTGGGCGGGAGCAAGCATGTGTCGGGTCCCCTGAAACTATGCCAATGGCATAGTTTAACGCGTGGCCGCGAGGTTCGGATGACACCGTCACGCTTTGTTACATCCCGGCCTCCCGCGAACTGTCGACCCGGCGGTGACGGCGCAAATCCCCCGCCGAAGGGGTTGAATTGGTGCCGCGTATGCCCTATTATTAGCACTCGAAGTCATTGAGTGCTAACAACGAGGTTTGGTAGGTCCGTGAAGTGATCGGGCCATCTACCTGACCGCTCGTGCGACCGCACCTCATCGATCCGGCCACAGCGACCTTAGGTAACCCTAGGCAACATAAGTCGCTGTAATTTCAATAGAAATATTCAGGAGTGAGTGCTAACCATGAAACTGCGTCCCCTGCACGATCGTGTGATCGTCAAGCGCCTCGAGGAAGAGCGTAAATCGGCCGGCGGCATCGTCATCCCGGACACCGCCGCGGAAAAGCCTTCGATGGGTGAAGTCGTGGCCGTGGGCCCCGGCAAGACCGACGACAACGGCAAGCTTCAGCCGATGGGCGTAAAGAAGGGCGACAAGATCCTCTTCGGCAAGTACTCCGGCCAGGAATTCAAGATGGACAACGCCGAACTTCTGCATATGCGCGAAGACGACATCATCGGCATCGTCGGCTGACCGTCCACCCGAACCCTCAGCATCAGGAGAAACGAATCATGGCAGCAAAAGACGTTCGCTTCGGCGAAGGTGTACGCAACAAGATGATGGTCGGCGTGAATGTGCTGGCCAACGCAGTCAAGGTCACGCTCGGCCCCAAAGGCCGCAATGTCGTGCTCGAGCGCAGCTTCGGCGCGCCGACGATCACCAAGGACGGCGTGTCGGTCGCGAAGGAAATCGAACTGAAGGACAGGTTCGAGAACATGGGCGCGCAGATGGTGAAGGAAGTCGCGTCCAAGACCTCCGACGTCGCCGGCGACGGCACGACGACGGCCACGGTGCTCGCGCAATCGATCTGCAACGAAGGCTTCAAGTTCGTCGCCGCCGGCATGAACCCGATGGACCTGAAGCGCGGCATCGACAAGGCGGTCATCGCCATCGTCGCCGAGCTGAAGAAGATCAGCAAGCCGTGCACGACCAGCAAGGAAATCGCGCAGGTCGGTGCGATCTCGGCCAACGCCGACCCGTCGATCGGCAAGACGATTGCCGAGGCGATGGACAAGGTCGGCAAGGAAGGCGTGATCACCGTCGAAGACGGCAAGGGCCTCGAAAACGAGCTGGACCTGGTCGAAGGCATGCAGTTCGACCGCGGCTACATCTCGCCGTATTTCATCAACAATCCGGACAAGCAGGTCTCGCTGCTGGAAGACCCGTACGTCCTGCTGCACGACAAGAAGGTCAGCAACATTCGCGACCTTCTGCCGCTGCTCGAGCAGGTGGCGAAATCGGGCAAGCCGCTGCTGATCATCGCCGAGGACGTCGACGGCGAAGCGCTGGCGACACTCGTCGTCAACAACATCCGCGGCATACTGAAGACGACCGCCGTCAAGGCGCCGGGCTTCGGTGACCGCCGCAAGGCGATGCTCGAAGACATCGCGATTCTCACCGGCGGCACGGTGATCGCGGAAGAGCTCGGCTTGAAGCTCGAAAACGCGACGTTGAAGGACCTCGGCCGCGCGAAGAAGATCGAAGTGGGCAAGGAAGACACGACGATTATCGATGGCGCTGGCGAAAAGGCGTCGATCGAAGCGCGGGTCAAGAACGTCCGCAAGCAGATCGACGATGCGACGTCCGACTATGATAAGGAAAAGCTGCAGGAGCGCGTGGCCAAGCTCGCCGGCGGCGTGGCGGTGATCAAGGTGGGTGCCGCGACCGAAGTCGAGATGAAGGAAAAGAAGGCGCGCGTCGAAGATGCGCTGCACGCGACCCGTGCGGCCGTCGAAGAAGGCATTGTCGCGGGTGGTGGCGTCGCGTATTTGCGGGCACGCGCCAACGTCAAGAACCTGAAGGGCGACAATCACGACCAGGACGCCGGCATCAAGATCGTGATGCGTGCGCTCGAGGAGCCGTTGCGTCAGATCGTCAATAATGCAGGCGACGAGCCGTCGGTGGTGCTCAACAAGGTTGTCGAAGGCAAGGGCAATTACGGCTTCAACGCGCAGACCGGGGAGTACGGAG
Organism: Burkholderiales bacterium; assembly: GCA_043731765.1. Lineage (GTDB taxonomy): Bacteria > Pseudomonadota > Gammaproteobacteria > Burkholderiales > Casimicrobiaceae > VBCG01. Next base: position 187 of record JAYTIR010000217.1, on the reverse strand, counting down.
ACTTGGTCGAGATGGGCGTCGTCGATCCGACGAAGGTTGCGCGCTTCGCGCTGCAAAACGCTGCGTCGGTGGCCTCGTTGCTGCTGACGACCGAAGCGATGGTCGCGGAACTGCCGAAGGACGATAAGGGCATGGGCGGCGGTGGCGGCGGCGGCGGAATGGGTGGAATGGGCGGCATGGGCGACAT
>JAYTIR010000216.1:0-2662 GCA_043731765.1 Burkholderiales bacterium | reverse complement strand
GAGGCGGCGTCATCTTCCGCCCGGAGCAACGATGCCGCGAATGCCATTGCCATTCCTTTCGCCTCCGCAGGGTTCGGGGTTTACTGTCATTGCTGACAGTAGCCGTGAAAATATGACGTCCAGGACTGTCATTCCTGACAGTAGGCAACCCGGCAGCGCGGCAGTACTTTACGCATCATTACAACAACGATGCGAAAACGGGGTGTCATGGTGTGCGCAAAGAAGATCTTCGAAGTGGACCGGCGCGGCGGGCGGGAATCGCCCGGAGAAACCGCAGCGGTGAGCGAGCGGCAATCATGAAAAACGCCGCATTGCTGTCGCACATCCGGCAACTGTGTTGCCTCGGGTTGGGCGGACGCGCGATCATGCCGGCGCTGCTCAGGGCGGTCCGGGAACTGGTTCCCTCCGACTCGGCCGAATTTTTCTGGGTCGACGCGCGCGGCGAAATGACCAACCACTACGCGGAGCAGACACTGCCGCCGGACGTGATGCAGTTTTATTTCGATCGGGCAAGCGCCGGCGGCGAACACCCTTACTTCGCGTCGTTCAAGACTCGCGCGGCGCAGATCGATCCGGTGACCACGCTGACAATCACCGACGCATTGCGGCGAACGGATCTCTATCGTTCTGTCCTGAACCACCTCGGCGCTGAACACGCGTTGTACTGCGTGATCCGGGAACGCGAACAGCCGCTGGGTCAGTTGTCGCTCTATCGCGGCAAGACGCGTGCGGCGTTCGGTGCCAATGAGCGGGCAGCGATCGCGGCCATCGCCGGCTATGTCGCTCACGGACTCGATGACACCTTCGGCGCGGGCAAACATGCGGGCGGCGACCAAAGCTACCGCGACACCGATCACCATGCGATGCTGACGCTCGAACGCGATGGCACGCTGCGGCATTGTTCGAGCGCTGCGCGCCGGTTACTGCAGTACGTGACGCTGGAGTCCGTCAACCGCGGTACTGTGGCGCAACAGGACGCGGCGATCCATGGCTTGATGCGTGAGCTTGCCGACCAGCTCGGCGCGGTATTCGTCCAGCGTGCGGATGTTCCGGTGCCGCCGCCGGCGCTGGTGGTGACCAACCGTTGGGGACGCTTCGTGCTGCGGGCGTACTGGCTGACCGATGATGTGCGCGCCGCCGACGCGCTGATCGGGGTGCAGATCCGGCGGCAGGAGACGATGGTGCTGCGTCTGTCGCAAGCGATGCAGCGACTGGCGCTATCGCCGCAACAGCGGGAAGTGGGATTGCTGCTGGCGCAGGGAAAATCCAATCCGCAGATCGCCGGCGCGCTGGGCGTGTCGCTGAACACCGCGAACTATCACGTCAAGCAATTATTCGCCAAACTGAATACGCACGAACGGGCCGAGGTCGCACCGATGCTGCTGGGGATGGGCGACGGTGCGATGCGCAACCGCGGCGCGCCGCAAGCTGCCGCGCGCGGTTAACGGCGTGTCAGGTCAGCGCCGCACATATGACTGAAGCGGGGCCGAGGCAATCCGAAGACCGCGCCGCGCGTCGCTGCGCTTGATCGCACGTTCAGACGACTCAGGGAACGCGGGGCTTGCGCTTGACGTTCGCGAACGCACGATCGTAAATCGCACGCGGTAGGCAACGCAATATGCGGCCAACGATGGCCATCTGCCAGGGCACGACCGCAAATTTTCTTCCGGCGGAGATCACCCGCACCATGCGGTTGGCCGCATCCTCGGGCTGCAACAGGAACGGCATCTTGTATGGATTTTTGGCGGTCAGCGGCGTGGCGATATAACCAGGGCACAGCGTGACGACCTTGACTCCGTGTGACTGCTCCTCGACGCGCAGGCTCTCCAGGTAACTGATCGCCGCGGCCTTCGAGGCCGAGTAAGCGCCCGATCCCGGCAAGCCTCGAAATCCCGCCACGCTCGCGATGCCGACCAGCGTACCGTGGCCAGCCGCGCGCATCGCGGCCAGAAACGGCTGGAACGTATGCACCATCCCCAGCACATTGGTGTCGAACACGGCGGCAAACGCCGGCAGATCTTCCGCATACTCGGTGAGCGTTCCCCGCGACACGCCGGCGTTCGCGATGACCAGGTCCGGAGGACCGAATCGCGACAGGAATGCAGCGCCGGCGCGTTGCACATCGGCGGGAATGCACACGTCGCCGGCATAGCTGACCACCTTGTGGCCATAGGCAGATTCAATTTCCCGCGCGACCAGGTCGAGCGCCGCCTGCCGGCGCGCGAGCAAGCCAAGGGTCAGGCTGCCCGGCGCTTCGCGCGCCGCGTAGGCACGCGCCAGCGCAACGCCAATCCCGCTCGATGCGCCAGTCAGGAATACCTTCATGTCGGAGGGACAGCGCTGCGCGCCTTCGCCTACGTCATTTGCGCTCGGCCCGGGCCTTGTCGATCAGGCTGTCCAGGAGCGCCGGGGTATCCTCGTGGCGCTTCTGCTGCCCGGTCTCGGTGGTGTACTTGCCGTCGACCACGAATGCGGGAACGCTTTGCACGTTGTAGTTCTGGACCAGCGACTTCGCGCGCGCCACCTTGCCGTTGACGGTGAACGAGTTGTACATATCCTCAACTTTCTTGCGATCCAGGCCCTGCGTGGCGGACCAGTCGAAGAACGTCTTGTCCTGATCGAGGCGGACATTCTGGCCGTGAAGGGCGGTGAATACCGAGGG
>JAYTIR010000215.1:0-2351 GCA_043731765.1 Burkholderiales bacterium | reverse complement strand
GTCTCGCGGCTCTACGTGCAATGCGATCCGGACGACGACCTTGCCGAATGGCCGGACGAGCGCGTCTGGGGGGAGTCGCGCCGCCGCACCGCAATCGCCGACGGCGGGTTTTCGATCCCCGAAGGCCCGGTTCTGCAGAAGAGCATCACGCCGATGCGCAGTTTCGTCGTCGAGCCGATGCAGCATGGCCGCCTGTTCCTCGCCGGCGACGCGGCGCACATCGTGCCGCCGACCGGCGCGAAGGGACTGAACCTGGCGGCATCCGACGTGCGCTTTCTCGCGCAAGCGCTGGTTGAGTTCTATGCCGACAAGAGCAGCGCCGGCATCGACGGCTACTCGGCGCGTTGCCTCGCGCGGATCTGGAAAGCCGAGCGTTTTTCGTGGTGGTTCACATCGCTGATGCACAAATTCCCGGAAACCGGGGCGATCGGACAGAAGCTGCAGCTGGCCGAACTCGACTATCTGGTGCAATCGCGCGCGGCATCCACTGTGATGGCCGAGAATTACGTCGGCTTGCCATTCGATGCCTGACGAACACTCCAAGATGTTCTTCGATCGCCCCATGAAACTGTCGTCCCCGCGCAGGCGGGGACCCAGCGACGTTCGACACGAAGTCACTGGATTCCCGCCTGCGCGGGAATGACAAGTTCTTTGGACGTCATTTGCCCAGGGGGTTCGGTGTACAAGACTAGAAGATCGAGGAAACCATGAACGCGACTCGCAATGAACTCCCAGTGATCGTCGCCGGCGGCGGCATCGGCGGATTGGCCGTGGCGCTGGCGCTGACACGGCGTGGATTGAGCGTGCTGGTATTGGAGCAGTCGCCGCAGCTCGGTGAAATCGGCGCCGGCATCCAACTCGGTCCCAACGCCTTTGCCGCGTTCGACGCGCTGGGCATCGGCGAAAAAGCGCGAGCGCGCGCCGTCTACACCGACGAAATGGTGATGCATGACGCGCTGGACGAGACGCTGGTCGGGCGCATCCCGACGGGCGAGGGCTTCCGGCGGCGCTTCGGCAACCCGTACGCGGTCATCCATCGCGCCGATGTGCACAAGTCGCTGCTCGAGGGCGCCCAGGAATCGGACCGGGTCGAGGTGCGGACCTCGACGATGGTGCAGCGGGTCGACCAGGATGGCGCCGGCGTCACCGTCCACGATGCAAAAGGTGGCACGCATCGCGGCATCGCGGTGATCGGTGCCGACGGCGTGAAGTCGGCGTTGCGCCGCCAGTATGTCGGCGACGACGCGCGCGTCTCCGGTCATGTCGTTTATCGCGCAGTCGTCGACAAGAAGGATTTTCCGGCCAGCCTGCAATGGAACGCCGCCAGTATCTGGGTCGGCCCGAACTGCCATCTGGTCCACTATCCGCTGCGCGGGGGAGAACAGTACAACGTCGTCGTCACCTTCCACAGCCGCAACAAGGAAGAGTGGAGCGTGAAGGAAGGCAGCCGCGAGGAAGTGCAGAGCTATTTCGAGGGGATCTGCGCCAGGGCGCGCCAGCTGATCGATTTGCCGAAAGACTGGAAGCGGTGGGCGACCGCCGATCGCGAGCCCATCCCGCAGTGGACGTTCGGTCGCGCGACACTGCTCGGCGACGCCGCGCACGCCACGCTCCAATACCTGGCGCAGGGCGCGTGCATGGCGCTGGAAGATGCGGTGACGCTCGGCGAGGCGATGCGCGTCCACGATAACGATTTCGCGAAGGCATTCGATCTTTACCAGCGCTCGCGCATTTCGCGCACCGCGCGCATCGTGCTGTCGGCGCGGGAGATGGGGCGGATCTTCCACGCCAAGGGGGTGGAGCGGCTGGTGCGCAATGACTTATGGAAGGGCCGCACGCCGGAGCGCTTCTACGATGCGATGGAATGGTTGTATGACTGGAAGGTCGAGACCTGCCTCGCCGCATGAGCTGTTGAGGCTTTGGTCACGCAAGCAAATGCATACGGAGAATTCAACGATGAAAAAGATCCTGCTCACATTGGCGGCGCTGCTTTTCGCTGCCGCCGGCAGCGCACACGCACAGGACAACTGGCCGGGCAAACCAGTGCGGCTCGTCGTGCCGTCGTCCCCGGGCGGGGGCACCGACGTCTTCGCGCGGCTGCTCGCGCAGGCATTGACCGAGGGCACGAAGCAACAATTCATCATCGAGAACAAACCTGGCGCCAGCGGCAATATCGGCGCGCAGGCCGCGGCCACCGCGGCGCCGGACGGCTACACGTTCCTGGTCGCGTCGAACTCGTCGACGGCGATCAATCCGTTCCTGCTCAAGAGTTCGACGTTCGACGTGCAGCGCGACCTGGTGCCGGTCGCGCGCGGCGTGATGTCGGTCAATGCGCTGGTGGTGAATTCGTC
>JAYTIR010000214.1:0-1924 GCA_043731765.1 Burkholderiales bacterium | reverse complement strand
CGAAGTCCACCGGAACGTAGATGCAGCCGGCCGCATACGCTCCACTGTAGACGTCCTGCATGCCTTTGGCGGTGCGGGTGTCGATCACCGAAACAATTGTGCCGTCGGATTCGAGTTGCGAGATGACGGGGTCGAGGTTCGAGATGGCGTCGAGTTCGCCGCGTTTCACGATCGCCACGGCTCCCGCGGTGGCGCCCACGCCGATGATCGCGACCGCATCGGGCTTCAATCCGGCCTTGGCCAGCAGTACGTTGACGAACATGTTGGTCGACGAACCCGGCGCCGTCACGCCGATCTTCATCCCCTTGAGGTCGGCCGGCGACTTGTACGCAGCGGCCTTCTCCTTCGACATTCCCAGCACGATGCCCGCGTATTTGCCCTGCAGCACGAGCGCTTCGATGAACTGGCCCTTGGCCTGCTGCGTGATCGTGTGCTCGTAGGCGCCAGACACGACGTCGACACTGCCACCCAGCAACGCCTGCAACGCGCGCGCGCCTCCGGGGAAATCGAGGATCTCGACGTCGAGGCCCTCGGCCTTGAAGTAGCCATTGCGTTCGGCGATCGTCAGCGGCAGGTAATAGAACAGCGTCTTGCCACCGACGCCAATTGCCAGCTTCGCCTTCTCCGGCGCTTGCGCGATCGCGGGCAGAGATAGTGCGGCGACCGCGGCCAGTGCCATCGCAATGCGGGTCAGGAAACGAACCATGGAATCCTCCAGATGAATTGATTGGCAGTGCGACTACGACCGGCATCGCATTGTCGCGGCGCCCAGGCAAGGCGTCAAACGCGCCCTCGGGTAAAGCGCGTGCATCCAGGCATTGCGGCGCGGGAAACTGAAGCGCGTCATCAAGCCACTCGCGGGGCCGCCTTTGCGCAACCCGCCCAGCTTGTCCGCCATCGCCGCACCGATCCACCATTGCGGATCGGACGGCGGTGAAATTTTCTCGTCACGTTCACGTTCTTCGATGCGGCTTTTCGCCAGGTCGAATGCCGCGGTGAAATTGTTTGCGCTGGTCATTCCCTTCTGGAAGAACGCTTCCCCGAAGTAGGTGGATGCGCTGCCCTGGCCGCAGCCGAACGACGTGCGATCCGCCCGCGATGCCGTGACAATCAGCGTATTTACGTCCTGCAGCGGCTCGATGAATCCGCCCGAATAGCACGCGGACACGACGATGATTCGCCACTTGATGCCGGCATCGTCCAGGAGCTGCCTCAAGCCGGGTGGCGTCAGTTCCACCAGGGACAGCGGAGGCAAGTCGGCGCTCAGGCGAAATTCCCGGCTGCCGTGACTTGCGAGATAGAGCATCACGACATCATCGTCCTTGTCGATCGCGGCCCCGATTTCATTCAATGTCTCGCGCAGGTTCGTGATCGTTGCGAACGGCGTGGTAAGCAGCGTTTGCGGATTGTTGATGAGCAACACCGAGCGCCCCGACGTGCCCCAGCGCTCGTCCATCACGCGTTGCGCGGCCTCGACGTCCTTGCGAAACACGTCCTCCCGCCCGTAAGGCGCAAAGCCGACGAAGTAAAGGTCGGATACGCCGGGTCGCTCGTCCGCAAGATCGGAGAGCGCGCGGTCGAGCAAAACAGTCTGCGTGGCGAGCACGGCTTCGGACCCGGCCGACATGCCCTCCGGCACTGCCGTGGGCAGGGCCTGGTCGCGCCACCACGGTTCGTTGGGTGCAAGGATGTTCGAAAGCCAGATCGGTGCCGCGAGCAGCAAACCGCCGCAGATTGCCCGAAGCCAGACGCGCGACGTGGGCGGCGCAAAAGCCACGGCCACGCTGCGCACGAGGATCGCCACCATCCACAGCACGAGCAAGCGGCCGAATAGCTCGGCACCAATTCCGGATGGAATGGAATCGACCTGGACGACGGGTAGCAAGTAGTTCAATCCCTGGACAAGAGGCACCGACGCCAGGAC
>JAYTIR010000213.1:0-3538 GCA_043731765.1 Burkholderiales bacterium | reverse complement strand
GGCCGCGCGATGGCGGCCGTGGTCCAACCCCGATCAATTGCTGCGGATCAACCCGGGCGGTGCCCGTCCGGCCCGGAGGTGACTTCTTCCGGCTCCAGGATGTCCGCGCTGACGCTTTCGCTCAATTCCGATGCGAGATTGATGCCGGTGTCCGCGCCCGCCTTATGCCGGCTTTTAACTGCGCGGCGCAGGGTGCGGTAAAGATCCGGATGGGATTCCTTGAGATAGATGATGATCTCGAAATCCACGCGCTTGACCTGCGACAGGTCCAGTTGCTCGACGTGCACGAGTCGCAGCAATTCCTTGACGGGGCGAGGCATATCGCGGCCGCTCTCGTAGCGCGACCCACCGCTCTGCGTGACGCCGATCTGCGTCCAGAATTGCTCCTGGTTCATGCCGAGCCGCCGCCTGATTTCGCGGGGATTTAGGACGCGGTCGAGAAGTTTCACGGGACGCGGACCTTTGACTTGGGACACATTGACATCGCAGTGTGACTTATAAACCGGCGCGACGCTATACCAATGGCATATTTTTGACCAAATTCCCAGCCCTGTGCAAGTCAAACCGGACAAACGGCGTCAAAAGGTCACAAACTGTGGCGGCGCCGCGACGGGACTAAGGATGCCTCCCGGAGCAGTTTACGCCAGCCCGCGGGAGCCGAGGTAATCCTCGTAATTGCCGTCGAAATGAACCGGGCGGCCGGCCCCGAGTTCAAGGATTTCAGTGGCCAGCGCGGACACGAACTGGCGGTCGTGCGATACGAGAAGCAACGTCCCCGGATACAGTTCGAGCGCCAGTTGCAGCGATTCGATCGATTCCATGTCCATGTGATTGGTCGGCTCGTCCAATACCAGCACGTTGGCCCGTTGCAACATGAGCTTGCCGAACAGCATCCGGCCGCGCTCGCCACCGGATAGCACGCGCACCGATTTCTGTGTTTCGTCACCCGAAAACAGCAGCCGGCCCAATGTCGCGCGCACGATCTGTTCGTCATCCCCCGGCTGCATCCATCGCGCCATCCAGTCGAGCAGGTTCATTTCCTGTTCGAAATCCGTGGTCTGGTCCTGCGGGTAGTAGCCGATGGTTGCGCGCTCGGCCCACTTGACCGTCCCCGCGTCCGGCGCGAGTTCCCCGATCAGCGTGCGCAGCAGTGTGGTCTTGCCGGAACCGTTGGGGCCGATGATAGCCAGACGCTTCCCCGCCCCCAGCGTGAACGAAAGGTCCGCGAGCAGAGGCTTGGTCATGCCCGGCCAGCCCTTCGCGAGCGCATCGACTTCGACGGCGTGCCGGTGCAGTTTCTGTTTCGGATCGTAGTCGAAGCGAATGTAGGGATTCTGTCGCGACGAAGTTTTGACGTCGTCGGGTTTGAGTTTCTCGATCATCTTGATGCGCGAGGTTGCCTGCTTCGAGCGCGCCTTGTTGGCCGAGAACCGGCGCACGAACTCCTGCAGCTCGACGATGCGGTCCTTGGCCTTGCTGTTCGCGGACAGGAGCCGCTCGCGGGCCTGCGTGGACGCGATCATGTAGTCGTCGTAGTTGCCCGGATAGGCGCGCAGGGTGCCGTAGTCGAGGTCCGCCATGTGCGTGCACACGCTGTTCAGGAAGTGCCGGTCGTGCGAGATGATCACCATCGTCGAATTGCGCGCGTTGATCACGCCTTCGAGCCAGCGGATCGTGTTGATGTCGAGGTGGTTGGTCGGCTCGTCGAGCAACAGAATGTCAGGATTGGCGAACAGCGCCTGCGCCAGCAGCACGCGCAGCTTCCAGCCCGGCGCCACCGCGCTCATCGGGCCTTCGTGCTGCTGCGTGGGAATCCCCAGCCCGAGCAGCAATTCGCCGGCACGCGCTTCCGCGGTGTACCCACCCAGCTCCGAGAAATGCGCCTCGAGGTCCGCGGCGCGAACGTAATCTTCCTCGCTGGCGTCGGGATTGGCGTAGATCGCGTCGCGTTCGTTCCTTGTTTCCCAGAGTTCCTCGTGTCCCATCAGCACGACGTCGAGCACGCGCAGTTCTTCGAATTCGAACTGGTCCTGCTCGAGCTTGCCGAGGCGCTCGCCCTGGTCGATGGCGACGTTGCCATTCGATGCCTCCAGATCGCCGCCAAGGATTTTCATCAGCGTCGACTTGCCGCAGCCATTGGCGCCGATGAGGCCATAGCGGTTGCCGTCGCCGAACTTGATCGAAACGTTTTCGAACAGAGGTTTGGCGCCGAACTGGATCGCGAGATTTGCAGCGGTGAGCATGGCTTGGTATTTGTGTTTGCGTTGTGGACCCGCGTAGTGGACCCGGCCAATGGTGCAATGCGGCCGGGAAAACCCTCTATTCTGCTAGAATCAACAACTTATCTCAAGTTTTTTGCGCCGCGGCGTCCTCGTCCCGCGTTTGCATGCCACTAGATGACCTTGCCACCTCAGTTGCCGACTCAGTTGCCCAAATACGACCTTCATTCGCATTCCACGTACTCCGACGGCCTGCTGACTCCTGACGCCGTCGTGCGTCGCGCAGCACTTCGCGGCGTGGATGTGCTGGCACTCACGGATCACGACGACACCGCCGGCCTGGCCGAAGCAAGCGCGACCGCGCAGGACGTGGGCATCACGTTCATTCCGGGCGCCGAATTGTCGGTCAGCTGGGAGTCGCATACGCTGCACATTCTTGCGCTGCGCATTGACGCCGCGAACCCGACACTCGACGCGGGACTTGCCAGCATTCGCTCGGGACGGGATGCGCGTGCACGGCGCATGGCTGCTGGTCTTGCCGAGGCCGGCATTCCGGGTGCGTACGAAGGCGCGCGCAAGTTCGTCACCAGCGACCGGCTGGTGTCGCGCACGCATTTCGCCCGCTTCCTCGTCGAAGCAGGTCACGCCAAAGAGACCAAGGATGTGTTCCGGCGATTTCTCACGCCGGGCAAACCGGGTTACGTCAAGCATGATTGGGCAACCCTGTCCGAAGCCGTCGACTGGATCCATGCGGCAGGCGGAGTGGCCGTGGTCGCGCATCCGGGTCGCTACAAGGTTTCCCCGACCGGCATGCGCCGACTGCTGGGAGAATTCCGCGATGCCGGTGGCGACGGCATCGAAGTGCTGTCGCCGTCGCATACGCCGGCGCAATTCGCCGAATACAGCACGTACGCGCGCGTATTCGGTCTGGCGGCGTCGTGCGGCTCCGACTACCACGGTCCCGGCGAGAGCTGGCTCGACCTGGGCGACTTGCCGGACATGCCCGCGGGGGTGACGCCGATCTGGTCGCGTTGGTAAAAAGCGCCCTGTCGGCGCCGTTCGTCCCGATCCGATTCGATGATTGCTGAAACGCTTCCTGCGCACGGGCGCGCCGCCTTCTCATTCGTCCTGGTCACCGTGCTGCTCGACATGCTCGCGCTCGGCGTCATGGTGCCGGTGCTGCCGAAGCTCGTCGTCATGTTCATGGGCGGCGACATTGCCGGTGCTGCGACGATCGTCGGCTTGTTCGGCTTCGCCTGGGCCGCGATGCAATTCGTGTTTTCACCGGTATTGGGCGCGCTGTCCGACCGCTTCGGCCG
>JAYTIR010000212.1:0-9870 GCA_043731765.1 Burkholderiales bacterium | reverse complement strand
CCGGCACTGCGCAGCCTCAACATAATCCAGGCGGGCAACCGCACCCGCGTCGTGTTCAACCTCAACAAGCCGCAGACTTTTGACACCCAGGTCGAAGGTAACACGGTCCTGGTAACACTGACGGACCAGGCCACGCCGTCCGCGCAAACGGTGCAGGTGCAGCGCTTTGCGGAAGCCAGGGGAAGCGATTCGCCGCATGCGCTGCGCGACGTCGATTTCCGGCGCGGCAAGGCTGGCGAAGGCCGGATCATCGTCGATCTTTCCGACAATGCCGCCGGCATCGACATCCGCCAGCAAGGCAAGAACCTGATCGTCGATTTCCTCAAGACCACCTTGCCGCGCAATCTCGAACGCCGGCTTGACGTCAACGATTTCGGAACGCCGGTCGTCACGATCGACACGTTCCCGCAGGGAAGCAATACGCGGATGGTCATCGAGCCCCAGGGCCTGTGGGAACATTCGGCGTACCAGACCGACAACCGGTTCATCCTCGAGATCAAGCCGGTCCGCGAGGATCCCAACAAGCTCACCCAGGGGACCAAGGGCGGATACAAGGGCGAAAAACTGTCGCTCAATTTCCAGAACGTCGAAGTGCGGGCGGTGCTGCAGGTCATCGCGGACTTCACCGGCCTCAACATCATCACCAGCGACACCGTGTCGGGCAGCCTTACGCTTCGACTGAAGGACATTCCCTGGGACCAGGCGCTGGACATTATCCTTCAGACCAAGGGCCTCGACCTGCGCAAGAACGGCAACGTGGTGCTGATCGCGCCGCGCGAGGAACTGGCGCTGAAGGAAAAGCAACAGCTGGAAAACGCGCAGCAGATCGCGCTGCTCGAACCGCTGATCTCGGAATCGTTCCAGCTGAACTACATCAAGGCCGAGGACCTGGAACGGCTCGTCACGACCAACAAGCAGCAGTTTGGGGCAGGGGCCGGGCAGGCGGCGACCACCGGCGGCCAGGGTTCGATCCTTTCGCAACGCGGCGTCGCCATGGTGGATCGCCGCTCGAACATCCTGTTCGTGCAGGACACGGCGGCGGTGATGGAGGAGGTCCGAAAAATAATCCGGCAGATCGATTTCTCGATCCGCCAGGTGCTGATCGAGGCGCGCATCGTCATTGCGAGCGATGATTTCAGCCAGCAGCTCGGCATACGGTTCGGCCAGCAGACCGGTTTCACGTTCAGCAAGGGCCGTTATGCCGGGGGAACGAGCGGCAGTCTCAACACGCAGCCGGTGGTCACGTGTTCAGGGACCACATGCAAACGCGAAACGCGGACGCAGACACCTTTCGAGCTTGCGTCCGGCATCGCGTCGGCAGGCTTCTCCGATGCGCCGCAGCTCAACGTGAATCTCCCCGTACCTAATGCAGCCGGGCAGCTTGCGTTGACATTGATCAACCTTGGCAGCGGCAATCTCATCAACCTCGAACTTTCCGCCCTGGAGGCGGACGCGCGAGGCAAAGTGATATCGAGTCCGCGCGTGGTTACGGCGGATAACGCAAAGGCGGCGATCGAGCAGGGCACGGAAATCCCCTATGTGACGCCGGGCAGCGCCAACGCGCCGGCAACCGTGGCGTTCAAGAAGGCCGTGCTGCGTCTCGAGGTGACGCCGCAGATCACCCCGGACAACCGGATCATCATGTTGGTCGAAATCCGCAAGGACTCGGTCGGACAATTCGTCCAGCTGGGCGGTGGTTTCTCGGTCCCGTCGATCGATACCAAGAATGTCACGACGCAGATCCACGTCAACAACGGCGATACGGCGGTCATCGGCGGGATCTTCGAGGAGGAAATCCGCAACGATGTCACCCAGGTTCCGTTCCTGGGCAACCTGCCGATTCTCGGATACCTGTTCAAGCAAACGGGCACGACGTCCAAGAAGACTGAACTCCTGATCTTCCTTACGCCGCGCATCGTCAAGGAATCGGTCAACGCGGTGCGGTGAACACGACGACCGGCGACGACCGCGTCGCCCTTCCAACCCATGCCCCGGTTCCGTTGCACCGGGGCAATTTATTTCTGGTCGGCCTGCCCGGTGCGGGAAAATCCACGCTTGGCCGTCAGCTCGCGCGGCGCCTGCGAATGCGCTTTGTCGACGCGGATGTGGAACTCGAGCATCGGCTGGGTGTATCGATCCCCACCATTTTCGAGATCGAGGGAGAGGCCGGATTCCGTGACCGGGAAGAAGCGACGCTGGTGGAGCTCACTTTACTCACCGGAGTTGTGTTGTCCACCGGGGGTGGCGTCGTGCTGCGTCCCGCCAACCGCACGCGCCTGAAGGAAAACGGCACGGTGATCTACCTGCACGCGGATCCGGCAATACTCTGGGAGCGCGTGCGCCACAGCAGGAACCGCCCGCTCCTGCAAACCGCGGATCCGCGCACCCGTCTTGCCACCCTCTATTCCGAACGCGACGCACTTTATCGTGAAGTTGCGGACCACGTGATCGAGTCCGACCGCGATGAAGTGCTGCGCTTCGCGCGCGCGTTCGAACCGGAAGTCCACGGCAACGAAGGCTCCCCGTGATCAGGACGCTCGACGTAGCGCTTGCCGGTCGTGCCTATCCGATCCATATCGGCGCGGGAGCGCTCGACCGGATCGGTTCGACCGTGGCCGCGATGTCGCGCCGTGCCGTCGTCGTCAGCAACGCGAGCGTGGCAGCGCACTGGCAGGCGCCGGTCCGGGCGAGCCTTGCGGCCGCGGGCGTCGGCCACGAAACCCTGTTGCTCCCCGACGGCGAGGTGCACAAGAACTGGGCGACGCTGCAGGACATGCTGACGCGCCTCATCGAGATTCGCGCGGAACGCTCGACGGTCCTGATCGCATTGGGCGGCGGCGTCGTGGGCGACCTCACGGGCTTCGCCGCCTCGATCTACCGGCGCGGCATGCCGTTCGTGCAGGTGCCAACTACCTTGCTCGCGCAGGTGGACTCATCCGTGGGCGGCAAGACCGGCATCAACCATCCGCTCGGCAAGAACATGATCGGCGCGTTCCACCAACCGCGTGCCGTCCTGATCGACACGGATTGCCTGGGCACACTGCCCGACCGGGAGCTGTCGGCGGGTCTGGCGGAAGTGATCAAATACGGCGCCGTTCGCGACGCACGATTTTTTTCCTGGCTCGAGACGAACATGGACGCGCTGCTGGCGCGGGAGCCGGAGGCATTGCTGCACGCGATCCACGAGAGCTGCCGGATCAAGGCGGAAATCGTGGTGGCCGACGAGCGTGAGTCGGGCGAGCGCGCGTTGCTGAATTTCGGCCACACCTTCGGCCATGCGATCGAGACGGCGGCGGGCTATGGCAGCTGGCTGCACGGCGAAGCGGTCGCCGCGGGCATGGTGCTGGCGGCAAAGCTGTCCGAACGCGTTCGGGGTCTCGCGGTGGCCGACCGGATACGGCTGGAGACGCTGACGTCGCGCGCGCGGCTGCCGGTTGCGCCGCCCTCATTGTCGGTGGGCCGCTGGCGCGAGCTGATCGCACGCGACAAGAAAGTCGAAGACGGCGCCGCGCGTTTCATCCTGCTTTCTGCGTTGGGCCGGGCGATCGTTGCCGCAGACGTCAGCGATACGGATCTCGACGCTGTGCTGGCCTGACGCGCGGCACAGCTTCCGAAATGGAAAACGGCGATCCGCGGATCGCCGTTTCCGTGTTGCATTAACCCGATCAGTTACAGGTGATCCTGCCGATAAGCGAGGCGGCCGGGGCTCCTCCGTCAAGGATCACGAAGTTGGTCACCGTTCCTGCATATACGCCTGCGCCGAAAGTGACGGCAAAACTTCCTCCGGAGGCAGGCACGATCGAAGTACTGAGCACAGGGGCGGCCGGCACGCCCGCAGTCTGCGGACTGGTCACCGGCGGCTGGACATTGTAAGGAGGCGTTCCGCCGGAAATGATGAACGAATAGGTCTTTCCTGTGCAACCGATATCGGTAACGGTGGCGGGTGCCAGGGCCAATGCGGTCGGCGGAGTCGGGACCCCGGTTCCGGCCTGGTTGATGAGCTGCGAAGTCGTTTGCTTGCCCGCCGAATCCACGATCGTGAATTGCAGCGGATTGACGCAGGCGCCATTGGTGATCGCCTCGAAGAATCCGCCACTGGCCGCGACCGTCGTATTCACGAGGGTGACGCTGGCCGGGAACGTCGACGACACCGTATAGGGTGGAGTGCCGCCGTAGATGAAGTAGTCGATGCGGAACCCGGTCGAACAGCTTGTCGTCAACGCGCTGGTTATCGTCGCCGTCGCAGGTATTACTGTGAGCGGTGATCCGCCGGCAACCGTATTGTTGACCACGGTAAAGTTCGCGACCTGCTGCTGCCCGGATGTCACATCGGTCGCGCGGACTTGCGCGGGTTGCGTCGTGGCGTTGGCAAGCGCCTGGAGGCCTGCAACCGCCGTTCCGGTACCGTCAGTGGCAACGATCAGGGTCTGCGCCAGCGGCATTGCCGGGCTGCTCGTGAGGATCCCGAACGGGCCAAAGACCACGTCAAAGCGGATTTGCCGCGCGACCAGCGGAGCGCCTGCCGGTCCTGTAGCGACAACGGTTGCGGTGCCTGTTTGACCCGAGCACAGATTGGCGCCGCAGTCGCCGCTGCTGGGCGCGAACGTCAACGAATTGAAAATGGGAGCGGCCTTGACCGTTACCGTCGCCTGTTTGCTCTGGGCTGCCGAGTCCTGCACCGTCAGGATTACATCGGTGTCCGCGGAGACCTTGCCTGGCAGAAGGACGATGGTGGAGCCCGCGACGTTTTGCGCCACCGGAAGGACTGTTGCATTCTGGGTGAACGCAAAGAACGGGGCCACGCCCGAGGTGATCGTCACCGTGACCGGAATGCCCGAATAGGCCGTCACCACCGAGGGTTCCACGATCAGCGCGGGGGTTGTCGGCGGATTCACGTACGGATTGTTCGGCGCGCCGCTGCCCCCGCCGCAAGCCCCGAGCGCCAGAAGCCCGGACAAGCCGAGAAGGGTAAGCACTGGTCGCAGCCGGGTGGTCGAAAGCCAATCTAGCATGGTGAAGTCCTGATGATGTTGTCCTAAATGCGGCGTTCGGGCGGTGCCAATTCAAACGTTGCAACAAGCATCTAGCCCATTTTGTTCAGATTAAAGCCTAAGCACCTGACTGGCGCAAGTCTTTCCCTCTGGTTAATGCCACCGTTGGGCGGACGATGTTGCGCCGGCGCCCGTGGGTGGCGGGGCGATTGCCGCATTGCAGCATCGCGGGTACCATAAAAACGTTTTGCTTGTAAACTTGCCGATTTGCCGCGAACTGGCGGCCAACCGTATGCGGCGGGCCGATTTCACGCACGTGCGGCGGCCACAATACGTACCGGGTGAGGGCATCGTGGGACACACTTCTCTGGGATTGACGCGATGGCCGCCCGAAGGCCAGGGCCTGTACGACCCATCCAATGAGCACGACGCGTGCGGGCTGGGTTTCATCGCCCACATCAAGGGCCGGAAAAGCCATGCCATCCTCCAGCATGGATTGCGGATCCTTGAAAACCTGACCCACCGCGGCGCGACCGGCGCCGACCCGTTGCAGGGCGATGGCGCCGGGATCCTGATCCAGATTCCCGACGTCTTCTTCCGCCGTGCCTGCGGCAGGCTGGGCATCACGCTGCCCGCGATCGGCCAATACGGTGTCGGCATGGTGTTCCTGCCACGCGAACCTGCGTCGCGGATGGCCTGCACGCAGGAAATCGAGCGCGCGATCCAGGCGGAGGGCCAGTTGCTGCTCGGGTGGCGGGACGTGCCCACCGACAACAGCGGCCTGTCGCTGCGGACCAAGGACGTTGAACCGGTGATCCGGCAGGTCTTCGTTGCGCGCGGTTCACGCGACATGGAACAGGACGCGTTCGAGCGCAAGCTCTACATCATCCGCAAGCGCGCCGGTCACGCAATTCAATCACTCCACCTCCGCCATGGCCGGGAGTTCTACGTGCCGTCGTTCTCGACGCGAACGGTCACCTACAAGGGCATGCTGCTCGCGCATCAGGTCGGCCTTTACTACCGCGACCTGCACGACGAAACGATGGTCACGGCGCTCGCCATGGTGCACCAGCGATTCTCGACCAACACGTTCCCGACGTGGGACCTGGCACACCCGTTCCGCTTCATTTCCCACAACGGTGAAATCAACACGCTGCGCGGGAATTTCAACTGGATCCGCGCGCGCGAAGGCGCGATCGCCTCGAAGGTTCTCGGCGACGATCTCCCGAAATTGTGGCCTCTGATCTACGACGGCCAGTCCGACTCCGCCTCGTTCGACAACGCGCTCGAACTGCTCGTCATGGGCGGCTATCCGCTGGCGCACGCGATGATGCTGATGATTCCGGAGGCGTGGTCCGGCAACCCGTTGATGGATGAGGACCGCCGCGCTTTCTACGAATACCACGCCGCGCTGATGGAGCCGTGGGACGGCCCCGCGGCGATGGCGTTCACCGACGGCCGACAGATAGGCGCGACACTCGATCGCAACGGATTGCGCCCGGCGCGTTTTGTCGTCACCGACGACGACATCATCGTCATGGCCTCCGAGGTCGGCGTGCTCGATATTCCGGAGAGCAAGATCGTCAAGAAGTGGCGATTGCAGCCGGGGAAGATGCTTCTGGTCGACCTGGAAGAGGGCCGCATCGTCGACGACGACGAATTGAAGCGCACGCTCGCGACGGAGAAGCCCTATCGCGAATGGATTGCGCAATGCCGGCTGCGCCTGGACGACATGCCCGAGCCCGCGCCGCCCACGCCAACGGAAGTCCCGCTGCTCGACCGGCAGCAGGCGTTCGGCTATACGCAGGAGGACGTCAAGCTCCTGCTGACGCCGATGGCGGAAAACGGCGAGGAGCCCCTGGGTTCGATGGGCAACGATGCCGCGTTGCCGGTGCTTTCCGACCGGCCCAAGGTCTTCTACAACTACTTCAAGCAATTGTTCGCGCAGGTCACGAATCCGCCGATCGACCCGATCCGCGAGGAACTCGTGATGTCGCTGGTGTCGTACGTTGGTCCGCGGCCCAATCTGCTGGGCATCGACGCGACTGCGCCGGCAATGCGGCTCGAGGTCCTGCAGCCGATCCTGACGCCGGAGAACATGGAAAAAATCCGGCACATCGAGTTGTTTTCCGGTGGGGCCTTCCGTTCCGTCGAACTCGACATCTGCTATCCGTCGGCATGGGGCGCCAATGGCATGGAGGCGGCGCTCGCGAGCCTGGCGGCGCACGCCGAGGATGCGATCACCCAGGGCTACAACGTCCTCATCCTGTCCGATCGCAATGTGTCGCAGGCATTGCTGCCGATCCCGGCGCTGCTCGCGACTGCCGCGGTGCACGAACATCTGGTGAAGAAGGGCCTGCGCACCTCCGCGGGTCTGGTCGTGGAAACCGGCACCGTGCGTGAAGTCCACCATTTCGCGCTGCTCGCCGGCTACGGCGCCGAGGCGATCCATCCCTATCTCGCGCTGGAGACGCTGGGAGAAATTTCCCGCTCCGTTCCGGAGATCGATGCCAGGGAATTGCGCAAGCGCTACATCAAGGCGATCTGCAAGGGCCTGACCAAGGTGATGTCGAAGATGGGCATCTCGACCTACCAGTCCTATTGCGGCGCGCAGATCTTCGAAGCCGTCGGCCTGCAAAAAGCCTTTGTCGACAAATATTTCACCGGCACCGCGAGCAACGTCGAGGGCATCGGTCTCTTCGAAGTTGCCGAGGAATCGGTGCGGATGCATGCGCAGGCATTCGGCGATGACCCGCTCCTGCGCGACATGCTCGACGCCGGCGGCGAGTATCAATACCGCACTCGCGGCGAAGCGCACATGTGGACGCCGGAAACCATTGCCAAGCTGCAACACGCGACGCGCGCGAACAGCCACGCGACGTACCGCGATTACGCGCATCTGGTCAACGAGCAAAGCCGGGAGCTGAAGACATTCCGCGGACTGTTCGAGTTCAGGACGGGCGCCCGCACGCCGATCCCGCTCGCGGAAGTCGAACCTGCGGTCTCCATCGTCAAGCGCTTCGCGACGGGCGCCATGAGCCTGGGCTCGATCTCGACCGAGGCCCATACGACGCTCGCGGTGGCGATGAACCGCATCGGCGGAAAGTCGAATACCGGCGAGGGTGGCGAGGATGCGGCACGCTACCGCACCGAGCTGCGCACGGGTTCCAGCGGCGTGAAGGACGGCGACACGGTGGCGTCCGTGCTCGGCCGCGACCAGGTCGAAAGCGATATCCCGCTCAAGGCCGGCGACAGCCTGCGTTCGAAGATCAAGCAGGTCGCATCGGCGCGCTTCGGCGTCACGGCGGAATTCCTGGCGTCGGCCGATCAGATCCAGATCAAGATGGCGCAGGGCGCCAAGCCCGGCGAAGGTGGCCAGCTGCCTGGCCACAAGGTGTCCGAATACATCGCGAGGCTGCGTTACTCGGTGCCCGGCGTGGGCCTCATTTCGCCACCGCCGCACCACGACATCTATTCGATCGAGGATCTGGCGCAGCTGATCCATGATCTCAAGAACGCGAATTCAAAAGCGTCGATTTCGGTGAAGCTCGTCTCGGAAGTCGGCATTGGCACGGTGGCGGCGGGCGTGGCCAAGGCGAAAGCCGATCATGTGACCATTGCCGGCCACGATGGCGGCACCGGCGCCTCGCCGCTTTCGTCGCTCATGCATGCCGGCACGCCGTGGGAATTGGGGCTCGCCGAGACGCAACAGACGCTGGTGCTGAACCGCCTGCGCGGGCGCATTGCCGTGCAGGTCGACGGACAGATGAAGACCGGCCGCGACGTCGCCATCGGCGCGATGCTGGGCGCGGACGAGTTCGGCTTCGCGACGGCGCCGCTCGTCGTCGAAGGCTGCATCCTGATGCGCAAGTGCCACCTCAACACGTGTCCGGTCGGCATTGCGACGCAGGACCCGGTGCTGCGCCGTAAATTCACCGGTCAGCCGGAGCACGTCGTCAACTTTTTCTTTTTCGTGGCCGAGGAAGTGCGCGAGATCATGGCCAGGCTGGGTTTCCGCAACTTCGAGGAGTTGATCGGGCGCGCGGATCTGCTCGACATGCGTGCCGGAGTTGACCACTGGAAGGCCCGGGGGCTCGATTTCTCGCGCGTGTTTTTTCAACCCAAGATGCCGGTCGAAGTCGCGCGTCGCCACGTTGAAGCACAGGACCATCGCCTGGCCGGTGCGCTCGATCACCAGTTGATTGCGGCTGCGCAGCCGGCCCTCGACACGAAGCAGCCCGTGCGACTCACGTTTCGCATCCGCAACGCCAATCGTTCCGTCGGAGCGATGCTATCCGGTACGGTTGCGCGCCGGTACGGCCACGAAGGCCTGCCGGAGGACACCATACACGTCGCCTTCGAGGGCATTGCCGGCCAGAGTTTCGGAGCGTTTCTTTCGCGCGGAATCACCTTCGAGTTGCAAGGGGCGACCAACGACTACGTTGGCAAGGGGCTGTCCGGCGGGCGCATCGTCGTTTACCCGGACCCATCGTGTCCGGCCAAGCCCGAAGAAAACATCGTCATCGGCAACACCGTGATGTACGGAGCAATCGACGGCGAAGCCTATTTCCGGGGCGTCGCCGGCGAGCGCTTCTGCGTGCGCAATTCGGGCGGACTGGCTGTCGTCGAGGGCACGGGAGATCACGGCTGCGAATACATGACCGGCGGCACGGTCGTCGTCCTGGGCAGGACCGGACGCAACTTCGCGGCGGGCATGAGCGGCGGCGTTGCCTACGTGTACGACGCGGACGGCACGTTTGCATCGCACTGCAATGCCGCGATGGTCGAATTGACGCCGCTGCGCAGCGAAGCCGAACAGACCGCTGCCGAGCAGGAACTCATCACCGCGGGCAAGGGACGCGCCCGGCACAAGGGAAAG
>JAYTIR010000211.1:0-9492 GCA_043731765.1 Burkholderiales bacterium | reverse complement strand
CCGAACGTGAAAGCCAACGCCGGACTGCCCGTGAATATGTCGTCGCCGGTGGCGCGCAGCGTCGAACGCGGCCAGCAATCGCAACTGGCGACCACGTCGCGATGGAAATGCATCGTGCCCTTGGGCTGGCCCGTTGTCCCCGACGTGAATGCGATCAGCGCCGTATCTTCGGCGGCCGTCGCGACATTCGCAAAACTCGAAGGCTTGGCGGCGGCGCGCGCCTCGACGCCGTCGGGCGCCGCGGATTCGAAATGAACGATTGTGGAGAGCGTCGGACAGGCCGCGCGCGCCGCATCGAGTTCCGCTGCCAGACGCGCATCGCACAACGCGTGAGTGATCTGCGCTTTGGTAATGATGTCGGTCAGTTCCTTGGCGCGCAAAAGCGACATCGTCGCCACCGCCACGCCGCCCGCCTTCATCACCGCAAACCAGCACGCCGCCATCATCGGACTGTTCGGCCCGCGCAGCAGGACGCGGTTGCCGGGAACCAGTTGGAGGTCCTCGGCCAGCACTCGCGCAATCCGGTTGGCGTGCGCGGTGAGTTCCGCGTAGGTCCAGCACCAGCCGCCCGGCGTGAGGATCGCCGTGCGCTCGCCCCAGCCGCGCTCGAGCGCGCGATCGAGAATTTCCTCCGCGCAGTTCATGCGTTCGGGATAGCGCAACTCGGGCAGGTCGAAGACCAGGTCCGGCCACTGGTCCCGCGGTGGCAGGTGATCGCGGGCAAAGGTGTCGATGTGGGCCGTGTACTTCACGTCGAGGTCTCCTTCAATATTTCCCGGCCGACGATAAGTTTCTGCACCTCGGTCGCGCCCTCGTAGATGCGCAGCGCGCGAATGTCCCGGTAGAGTCGTTCGACGATGTGTCCGTGCGTGACGCCGAGCCCGCCGTGCAGTTGAACTGCGGCGTCGATGACGCGTTGTGCGGACTCGGTCGCGGCGAGCTTGGCCATCGCCGCCTCCTTGGTAGTCTTTGCGTTGCGCACGTCGCCCAGCCATGCGGCGCGATAAGTGAGCAACGCTGCGGCGTCGATTTCCACCGCCATGTCACCCAGCTTCGCCTGCGTCAGCTGCAAGTCCGCGAGCGTCGCGCCAAATATCCTGCGCGAGCGCGCATGCGTCACGGCCTCATCCAGCGCGCGGCGGGCGAAACCGACGGCGGCCGCCGCGACCGAGGTGCGAAAGATATCGAGCGTGCGCATCGCGAGCTTGAAGCCCTCGCCTTCCGCACCCAGCAACGCGTCATGCGGCACCCGACAATCCGCGAAGTCCAGTCGGGCGAGCGGATGCGGTGAGATCACATCGATGCGTTCGGCGATGCGTAAACCCGGTGTGTCGGCGGGGACCACAAACGCGGAAATGCCCCGCGCGCCAGGCGCATCACCGGTGCGCGCGAAGACGCAATAGAAATCGGCGATGCCGCCGTTGGAAATCCAGGTCTTGCAACCGTCGAGCACCCACGCGTCGCCATTGCGGCGCGCGCGCATGGCCAGCGCCGCGACATCGGACCCGGCGTCGGGCTCGGATAACGCAAATGCTGCGATAGCTTCGCCGCGCGCCACCGCCGGCAGCCAGCGGTCCCGCTGCGCCGCGCTGCCGGCCAGGGTGATCGCGCCGCTGCCCAGGCCCTGCATCGCGAACGAGAAATCGGCAAGCCCATCGTGCCAGGCGAGAGTTTCGCGCGCGACGCACAGCGCACGCGAATCGAGCGCGGGCAATGCGCCGCCGTGGGCCGCCGGGACGCAATAGCGAAGCCATCCGCCATCGCCCAGAGCACGCACCAGCCGCCGGCACGCGCCATCGACGTCGCGTTCGGCGGTGGGACCCGTGATTCCTGGAATCCCGGCGCACCACGCGTCGAGTCCTGTTGCAAGTTCGCGCTGTTCCGCGCCGAAGAATGGCCAGTCGAGATGCGTGCGCTTCACGTCAATTGCCCTCGAACTTCGGCGTCTTCTTCGCGGCGAAGGCCTCGAATGCGCGATGAAAATCCTTCGTCTGCATGCAGATGGCCTGCGCCTGCGCTTCCGCCTCGATCGCGGCATCGAGGTCCATCGCCCATTCCTGATGCAACAATTTCTTGGTCATCGCATGCGCAAAGGTCGGGCCATCGGCCAGCGTGCGGGCAAATCCTTGCGCCTCCGCGAGCACCGCGTCGGCGGACACCAGGCGATTGTAGAACCCCCAGGCAAGGCCTTCGTCTGCGGTCATGACCCGGCCGGTATAGAGCAGTTCCGACGCGCGGCCCTGGCCTACGTTGCGCGGCAGCAGCGTGCATGCGCCCATGTCGCAACCGGCCAGTCCGACGCGCACGAACAGGAATGCCGTCTTCGCGGCGGCCGTGCCGAAACGGATGTCGGACGCAAGCGCCACCATCGCGCCGGCGCCCGCGCACGTGCCGTCGATGGCCGCAATGACCGGTTGGGGGCAGCGGCGCATTGCCAGCACCAGGTCGCCGGTCATGCGCGTGAACGCGAGCAACTCGGGCATCGCCATCTTCGTCAGCGGCCCGATGATTTCGTGCACGTCTCCGCCCGAACTGAAGTTTCCGCCGGCGCCCGTTATCACGACGCAACGGACGTCGCTCGCGTAAACGAGGCCGCGGAACAGGTCGCGCAATTCCGCGTACGAGTCGAACGTGAACGGATTCCGGCGTTCCGGCCGGTTCAACGTAATGGTCGCCACTTTCGCGTCGGCGTCGACTTCCCACCGGAAATGGGTCGCGCGATACCCGGCCAGCGGGCGCAAGTGCTCATTCATGCTCATGTCCGTGCTTCCTTCCCGCGCGCGGCCCCATCGGATGTGCGCATCGTTGTCTTGAGGTGGCCGAGCAGCGCATGCAAACGGTCGCGCTCGCTGTCTGAAAGGCCGGAAAACATCTCGATCACCCAGCTTTCGTGTTCGGCCGCCATGACGTCGAAGGCGCGTTTGCCTTTGGCCGTGAGCCGAACCAGAAAGGCGCGGCGGTCGGCAGGAATCGGCGTGCGTACGACCAGCCCCTCCCCTGCAAGCTGGTCGGTCAGTCCCGTGACGTTGCCGCTCGTCACCATCAATCGGCGCGAAAGCTCGCCCATCTTGAGTCCCTCGGGATGGCGCTCGAGTTGCGCCATCAGGTCGAAACGCGGCAGCGTCATCGCGAACCGTTCGCGCAAGCGTGCACGCACGCGCCGTTCGATCGTCAGCGTGCAGGTGAGAAGGCGCAACCACAAACGCAGCGATTCGTGGTGTGCGTCGTGGAGACGCGTCTCCGGGTCCAGCGCGGTGATCATCCAGGGATACTCATCCATTCGCCTCGGGCACGTCGTTGGCCATCTGCGCGGCGCGGGCGAGATTGCGTTCCAGCTGGTCACGGCCGGCGCCGTATTGCACGGGCCACTCGATGTCGCGGTAGCCGAGTTGTGCTGCCGCATGCAACGTCCAGTAGGGATCGGCCAGGTGCGGCCGTCCGAGCGCGCACAGGTCCGCGCGTCCCGCCATCAGGATGCTGTTGACGTGGTCGGGCTCGAAGATCGCGCCCACGGCCATCGTGGCGATGCCGGTCTCGTTGCGGACGCGATCGGCGAAAGGCGTCTGGTACATGCGGCCGTAGACAGGTTGGGCGTGGCGCGTGGTCTGCCCCGATGACACATCGATGAGATCCGCGCCCGCCGCCTTGAACAGCCGCGCGATCGTGACAGCATCGTCGGGCGTATTGCCGCCTTCCGCCCAGTCGTGCGCGGAAATGCGCACCGACATCGGCTTGTTCGCCGGCCACACGTCGCGCATTGCGCGGAACACTTCAAGGGGATAGCGGCAGCGATTTTCGAGCGACCCGCCGTATTGGTCGTCCCGAAGGTTAGACAGCGGACAGATGAACGCGGACAGCAGATAGCCGTGGGCGCAATGTAATTCGAGCCAGTCGAAGCCCGCATCGACTGCCCAGCGTGTCGCGCGGACGAATTCGCCGGTCACGCGATCCATGTCCGCGCGGGTCATGGCCTGCGGTACCTGGTTGGTCGGACCGTAGGAAATCGCGGAGGGTGCGAGCA
Organism: Burkholderiales bacterium; assembly: GCA_043731765.1. Lineage (GTDB taxonomy): Bacteria > Pseudomonadota > Gammaproteobacteria > Burkholderiales > Casimicrobiaceae > VBCG01. The sequence goes on along the minus strand of JAYTIR010000211.1, from coordinate 5,471 downwards.
ACGGCCAGTTGCCGGCGGGCAGCGGCTCGTCGCCTTCCTCCCAGCCCAGTTGCGTCGAACCTTTCGGGCCCGCGTGTCCCAACTGCAGCGCGATTCTTGCGGATGTTTTCGCGTGAACGTAGTCGACGATGCGCCGCCAGGCCGCGGCATGTTCGGGCGTGTAGAGACCCGCGCATCCGGGCGATATGCGCGCATCCGGCGCCACGCAGACCATCTCGGTGAACACGAGACCCGCTCCGCCATGCGCCCGGCTGCCGAGATGCACGAGGTAGTAATCGTCAGGCATCCCGTCGCGGCAGGAATACTGCGCCATCGGCGACACGACGACGCGATTGCGCAGCGTCAGGCCGCGCAACGCGAACGGCGTGAACATCGGGGGGATCGCCGTGTCATCGCCTCCGGCGCGGACGGCGTACCAGGATTCCATCCCGGTGACGAAGCCGCGGTCGCGCAAGCGCAGGTTCTCGTGCGAAATTCGCTGGCTGCGCGTCAACAGGCTGTACGCGAACTGTTCCGCCTCGAACGCGGCATAGCGCTCGACATTCTCGAACCACTCGGTCGAATTGCGCGCGGCATTTTGAATCTTGAGTACCTCGACGCCGCGATCGGCTTCGTACGTCGCCAATGCTGCGGGAAGATTGGCAGGATCGGACAAGGCGCGGGCGAGCGCGATGGCGTCTTCCAATGCCAGCTTGGTGCCGGATCCCACGGAGAAGTGCGCGGTGTGCGCGGCGTCGCCAACCAGAATGACCGGCACGCGCCTGCCATCCAACTCGTTCCAATGCGCCCATTTCCGGCAGACGACGCGCGGAAAACGGATCCAGATGGCGGACCCGCGCAGGTGGGACGCGTTGCTCAGCAGCGCGTGGCCATCGAGGTACGGCGCAAAGAGGCGCTCGCAGAAGGCGATCCCCTCTTCCTGCGACATGGCTTCCAGCCCCGCGGCGCGCCACGTTTCTTCCGGCGTCTCGACGATGAATGTCGACGTGTCGTTGTCGTACTGGTAGGCGTGCGCCTGGAACCAGCCGTGCGGCGTATGCGCGAACGCGAACGTGAACGCAGCGAAGCGCTTCTTCGTGCCCAGCCAGACAAAGCGGCATTGGCGGAGGTCGATATCGGGCAGATAGGTTTCGGCGTAGCGAGCGCGGATGCGGCTGTTGAGGCCATCGGCGGCGATCACGACGTCCGCATTGAACGCGCGCGCCGCGGCCATGTCGTCCGCAACGTCGTCCTCGAAGGCGAGTTCCACGCCCAGCGCTTCGCACCGCGCCTGCAGGATGTTGAGGAGGCGCTTGCGGCCGATGCCGCAGAACCCGTGACCGCCGCTGGTGATCGTGCGTCCCTTGAAATGGACGTCGATGTCGTCCCAGTGGTTGAAGGAATCGGCGATATCCAGCGCCGTTTCCGGGTCGGCATCGGCAAGGTTTCCGAGTGTCTGGTCGGAAAACACGACGCCCCAACCAAAAGTGTCGTAGGGCCGGTTGCGTTCGGACACGCGGATGACGTGGCGGGCATCGGCCTTCCTCAGCAACAGGGCGAGATAGAGGCCGGCGGGGCCGCCGCCGATACAAAGCACGCGCATGGTCGAATGAAACTCCGGTAGTTAGTATGCAATCCAGTCCAGCAGCCAATGCCTGCGATGTCAATATCTTAGACCTAAACGAAATTCCGTCAAGGCCGACCTCGGCCATCCGGACGATCGCGCGCCTTGGACCGCACGAATACGGTACGGGAGGTTCAACTGCGAACGCACCCGATCGGAGGTTGTCATGCCGTGCCGTCCACGATGCGCCGGATTTTCCCTGGCCGATATACTCTTGGCAATCGGGATCGCCGCCGGGCTGTTGCTGCTCGCCGTACACGGGTACAGAGCTTGGATCGCTGACTTGGAGTTGCGCGACCGGGTCGAAGCCCTCGTCGCCGCGACGAGCCTTGCGCGCGCCGAGGCCATCAAGCGCAACGCGCGAGTCAATATCTGTCCGTCCGGCGACGGTGCACATTGCGCTCCCAAAGGCCGCTGGGAGGCCGGCTGGATCATCTTTGCCGACAACAATGGCGACGGCGACCGCGACGACGACGAGACGATCATCCGGGTCCAGGGTCCCGCCCACGCCGGAGTCGTCGTATCGGCGAACAGGCCGGTTGCCGACTACGTGTCGTACACGGGGTTCGGGCATACGCGAATGGTCAACGGAGCGCTGCAAATGGGCACGTTCACGGTCTGCCGCCCGGGAAGCAGCGCCGTCGATGTCGTCTTGGCCAACGGCGGACGCGTCCGCGTCAACCGCTCGAAAATCGCGTGCCCTTAGCGCATGCCGGCCGGGAGATCTGCCCAACCTGCACCGATTTCCGCCGAACTGCCGTTCCCGGGCGCCAAATTGCATGAGTAGTCGGAAAACCAGGCTAAACCGTCCGTTCCCCCTCTTCGGCCATTGGTCAGCCTCTCGTCCAGCTGCCCTGCGGATGCCCTAACATCCACATCAACTATTGGGAGCCGCCAATGCCATCCCCGTACCAAGCTGAACCGCACCACCGCGGATTCACACTGATCGAAGTGATGATCACCGTCGCGATCGTCGGCGTCCTGGCCGCCATCGCGCTGCCGAGCTACAGCTATTTCGTCACGCGCAGCCGGATCATCGAGGCGACCACGGCGCTGGGCGACATGCGCTCGCAGATGGAAAAGTCGTTCATGGACAACCGGACCTATCTGGTCGCCGGCAAGTGCGCCGTCGACGCCGCCATGACCACCTACAACAGCGTAGCGTCGAACACGTTCCAGCTGAGTTGCCCGGGCGGGACCTTTACGGCCACGACTTACATCATCCAGGCCGACGGCGCCGGACCGATGTTGGGGTTTACCTACACGATCAACCAACAGAACGTGAAGACCACCGCCGCGACACCCTGGGGCCCCACATCCGCGAATTGCTGGGTCAGCAAGAAGGACGGAACGTGTCTGTAAGCCGCCTCGAACAGCGCGCCTTCACCTTGATTGAGCTGTTGATCGCCATGGCGATCGCCGCGCTCCTTGTAGTGCTGTCCGCACCGATGTACGCCCAGTGGGTTGCGGACGCGGAGACCCGCGCCGCGGCGGAATCGATCGCCTCGGGCCTGCGCGCCGCAATGACCGAAGCCGTGAAACGCAACACCTCGGTGGAAATCGTGCTCGATCCAACGACCAAGACCGGCGGCTGGGTCGTGCAGCCGCCCGGAGGCGGCCCGCCCTACCAGTCCGCGGGCTTCGCCGAAGGCGCCGACCGCGCGGTGTTCGTAGTGGCGCCAGCCGGCAACACGATCCTGACCTTCAACGGGCTGGGACTGGTCGCGCCCGCGAATGCGGATGCGTCGCTGCCGTTCGACAGGGTCGACGTCACGACTTCCGCGGGTCCGCGTTCGCTGCGGGTGCTCGTCGGTGGTGGCCGCACCGGCATCAAGATCTGCGATCCAGCATGGCCCGCGACCGATCCGAAGGGCTGTCCGGCGGTGGGCGGCTGAAACGAATGAGACAGATCCATTTCCGTCGGCCGCGCGGGGCCCGCGCAGGCACGTTGCAGCGCGGCTCGTTCCTGCTCGAAGCTCTGATTTCGGTGTTGATCGTCGCGCTCGCGATCCTGGGCGTCGTGGGACTCATGGCACGCTCGATACAGAACGTCGACGAAAGCAAGAACCGCGGCGAGGCGGCGGCGCTCGGCACCAACTTCGTCGGCAATATGTGGGTCGACAATCGAACTCTTGCGGCGCTGCAGGCGAAGTACAAAAGCCCCGGCGCCGGCTACACCGAACTCCAGACGCTCATGACCCAGCGCCTTCCCAATGCGACGGCGCCGGTGGTGACCATCGTAGCCGGCGCGACGGCCAACAGTTCCGACGTGACGGTCACCATGCAGTGGCGACCGCCGGGCGATACGGCACTGCACACCTATCAGGTCTTCGCGACCGTTGGAGCGAACAACTGATGAACAGCTGCCGCCATTCGTCCCCGCGCGGCGAGCAAGGCGTTGGTCTGATCGAAACCATGGTCGGCCTCCTGATCGGGCTGATCGTGGTCGCGGTCATCTTCAACCTGCTTTCAGTCTCGGAAGCCTACAAGCGTATGGCGCTGGGCACGTCGGATGCGCAAATCACCGGCCTGATCAGTCAGCTGATTCTCGGACGCGAAGCAGCCAACGGCGGCAACGGCATCAGTATTTCGGCCGCCGATCAAAACGGAACGGGCCTCATCAATTGCACCGTCAACGGCGCCGAGGCCTGGCCGTATGCCACCCTGTTGCGCCCGGTCCCGGTGCTGATCCAGGACAGCGGCAGCAACGACATCTCGGACGGCTTCATCAGCCTCTACAGTGGCTCGCCACACGTCGTTTGGCCTGTGCCTTTCCTGGCCGACGCTGCCCCAGGCGCGGCTTTCCAGGTACAAAGCCCAACGGGATTCTCGTCTCCGTCGCCTGCGACAACACCCTATCGCGTCGTCGCAATCAATCCGGCCACCAATGATTGCGAGAACGTGCTCGTCACCGCGACGACCGCGCCCGACGTCTCAGGTGTCGTCACACTGACGCACACCGCGACCCTCAAGTCGTACAAATTCACCGTCGATCCGGCCGCCAAGCTGGTCAACCTGGGGCCGGTCGGAATGGCTTCGCGCACGCTGTACGAAGTGTGGGATACGAATCTTGGCACGAGCTGCACGAACGGTGCCGGGTCGTGCCAGCTCTTCAGCACCGACCTGTTGACCGTCGGGGCGGTCCGCAACCCGATTGCGCAGAATATCGTGCTGATGAAGGTCCAATACGGCATCGACCTTTCCCCCACTGTCGATGGCACGGTTGACTGCTGGACGCCGGCCGACAACGCCGATATTTGCGCCGCGGGCGGTGGGTTGCCGAAGGATTTCCGGAATGACACGGTCAGGAGCTTCACGGTATCGAACCTGCAGCGCATCGTCGCTGTGCGCATCGGGATGGTGGTGCGCAACGACGAGCCCGATCCGAAATTGGCGGTGGCCGGGGGGGATCTCACCTATGCCGTACGGCCTGCCCTGTACCTGTTCAACTGCGCCGCCAACAATGCGACCTGCCAGAGCCGGATCCTGCTTTCCAACAACGTGATCCAGAACGGCTGGCGCTATCGCGCCTACGAAGCGGTAGTCCCGCTGCGCAACGCCATTTTCAACGCCATTCCGTGACATCCAATCTGCCTCGACAGCGATCCTCCATGACGCCCATTCGTTCGCGCCACGCCCGTTCCAGCCGCCGCCACGTCCAAGCCGGCATCGTGCTGTTCATCGCCTTGATCGCAATGGTGGTCCTGAGTCTTGCAGGAATTGCGCTCGTCCGCTCCGTCGACACGGGCGCGGGCGTCGCGGGCAACGTCGCGTTCCGCCAGGCCTCGATCGTTGCGTCGAACCACGCGGTCGAGGACGCGGTGTACAAGCTCTTCAAATCCGTGACGCCGATCATCCCGTCTGCCGA
>JAYTIR010000210.1:0-1723 GCA_043731765.1 Burkholderiales bacterium | reverse complement strand
CAGCTCTGGCTCGACATCCTGCTTTCGTCGCGTCGCGTGCTGATCGGCGTCGTGTGCGGCCTGGTGCTCGCCATCCCGGTAGGCTTTCTGCTGGGCTGGTATCGGGGGCTGCGCGCCTTCGTCGACCCGGTCATCAATTTCTTCCGCGCCCTGCCGCCGATCGCGCTGATACCGCTCGTCATCGTCTACTTCGGCATCGGCGAGCCGGCGCGCGTCTCGGTGCTGATCTACGCCGCCTTCTTCAGCGGAGTGATCGTGATCTACGAGGGCATCAAGCTCATACCTCCCATTTACATTCGCGTCTCCAAGGCGCTGGGCGCCACCGACTTCGAGATCTTCCGGCGCATCGTGATTCCCGCCGCGCTGCCCCACGTCCTGACGGCGTTCCGCATCGCGGTGGGCGTATGCTGGACTACGCTTGTGGCAGCCGAGTTGGTGGCAGCCGAGCGCGGCCTCGGCGCGGTGATCGTGAGCGGACAGAACTACTTCCAGGTGCCTACCATCTTCGTCGGCATCATCATGATCGGAACCGTGGCGCTCATCATGGACAAGCTCCTTCGTGTCGCGACCACCCGGCTTCTCAGCTGGCAGGACTCCCTCCAATGAGCGCAATCGCCGCGAATCAAGCTCCGCGCGTCACCTTCGATCGCGTTTCCAAGACCTACAAGGGCGGACATGGGGACGTGAAGGTTGTCTCCGACGTGTCCTTCTCGCTGGGTGAAGGGGACTTTGTCTCGCTGATCGGGCCATCCGGTTGCGGCAAGACGACGATGCTGCAGATGCTGGCGGGCTTCGTCACGCCCGACGCCGGCTCGGTCACCCTCGACGGAAAGCCCATCGCAGGGCCGGGCAGCGATCGCGGCGTCATCTTCCAGGAGTACGGCGTGTTCCCGTGGCTCACGGTCGAGAAGAATATCGAGTTCGGCCTGACACTCGGGCGAAACGCGAAGCCCGAGGCCGAGCGCAGGAAGATCGTCGAGCACTACGTGAAGCTCATGCACCTGAACGGCTTCGAAAAGGCCTTCCCGAAGCACCTGTCGGGCGGAATGCGGCAGCGCCTCGCGCTCGCGCGCGCTTACGCGGTCAATCCGAACATCCTGCTGATGGACGAGCCCTTCGGGGCCCTGGATGCGCAGACGCGCCTCGCCCTGCAGTTGCAGCTGATGGAAGTGCTCACCGAGGAGCGCAAGACCGTGCTGCTCATCACGCATTCGGTGGAGGAGGCGATCTTCCTGTCGACGCGCATCCTCATCATCAGCGCGCGTCCGTCGCGAATCCTTCGCACCATCGATGTCCCTTTCCCTTACCCCCGCACTCCCGAGCTGACGGCGACCCCGGAATTCCAGCGCCTGCGCCTGGAGCTCGAGGAGATCAGCATGCAGCAGTACGCCGAACAGCAGAAGCTCGCCGCCGGCGCCCTATAGGCAAGCCCAAGGAGATTCGTCATGAGCCCATTCGCTTCGCGCCGCAAGACCCTCTCCCGACTCGCGGCGCTGGCCGCCGCGCCGTTGGCCGCGAGCCCGTTCCGCAACGTGTATGCCCAGACCGCGAAGCCCATCCGGATCGGCTACCTCCACATCCCGACTTGCGATGCGCAGATGTGGCTGATGAAGGAGCTCGGCACCTACGCCAAGGAAGGCCTCGATCCCGCGTTCACGCGCTTCAACACCGGCATCGAGGGCTTCTCCGCGCTCGTGGGCGGCAGCGTCGACGTATTGACGAC
>JAYTIR010000209.1:0-5564 GCA_043731765.1 Burkholderiales bacterium | reverse complement strand
CCGATCGTGATGGCCTTTTGGGGAGGCGAGGGCCTGATCGAATCCGGCATGGTCGCCAACCTTGCGCGTCCCGGCGGCAACGTGACCGGCGTCTCCATGCTTACGGACGAGTTGGAAGCGAAGCGAATGGAAATTCTGCTGCAGGCCGTAACCAATTCGCGGAAGATCGGGGTGCTCGATCCTGGTCAGGGCTTTACGTTTACCGAAATCCAGCGAATTGCCGCAGGCGCCGGCGCGCAGCTTCGCATGGCACCAGTGGGGCGGGGAGACGCCGGCTATCAACGCGCGTTCAACGCGATGGCGCAGGCGCATGTCGAGGCGCTATTCGTCCCGTCCTTCCCGAGATTCTTCAAAGACGCACGCCAGATCATCGATCTGGCGGCATTGAAACGTATCCCCGCGATTTACGAATGGCCGTCGATGGCCGAAGACGGCGGCCTGATGGCTTATGGGCCGACCTTCGCCGAGTTGGATGGGCGGGTCGCCTCGTTCGTCGTGCGGATTCTGAAAGGCGCCAAACCTGCCGACCTGCCCATCGAACAGCCGAGCAAGTTCGAGTTGGTGATCAATCTCAAGACCGCGAAGGCGCTTGGCCTGACGATTCCGCCGTCGTTGCTGTTGCGGGCGGATCGGGTCATTGCCGGATAGGCAGGCGCTCGCGTTACAATGCACGAATGAGCGAGATTATCATCGTCGTCGAAGAGTCACCCGAGGGGGGCTTGTCGCGCGGTCGGTCGGCGAATCCATTTTCACGCAGGCTGAGACTATGCCTGAGTTGCACGTACGAGTGCGTGACGCCGTTCGCTGTCACTTCGATCCAGGCGCGCAGCCGAAACTCATCCAGTTGCATTTCGTCCGGGATGAAGTCATCGCGGCGTGAAACTCCTGCGAGATCTGTCAGCAGCGGATCTTGCAAAGGCGCTGTCGAGACTTGTAAAATGCGAGCCTGACCCCTTTGGCTCTTATGCCATTGGCGTTATTCGACGAAGAACGCGACGGAATAATTAACCGGCAATTTGTGGAATAATCGCGCTGCTGAACGGCGCTCGGCCGGTACATTGAAGCCTACAGCCAGCACGCATTTTCACCCGTTGCGGACCTCGAAAAACATCGCCTACGTCTGAAATCGAGGCTGCGGTGTGCGAACATCGGAATGACTTTGCGGTCTACAACGCCAGCTCGCCCCCGCCTTCATTCCACACCGGCGAGCCCCTGCTTTCTTGACAACAACGCGAACAAGAGTACAAATGTGGCTCGCTTCATCTTGGCGAATTCCCGCGGGCGGGTGCAATCACTCGCCGCAGCACGGGTTTCGACGATTTTCAACGGCTTTGGGAGATTCACAATGATTGGCATGCGCAAGGTGATCGGATTCTTGATGGTGACGATGCTCGCGGCGTTTGCGCTGTCGTCCGGCGCCGCATTCGGCGCTGACAAGCAATACACGCTCGCGATGTCGCCATTAGCGGGAACATCGACAATAACGACGATGACAGCTACCTTCACGAACAAGGGTAACTCGTCGTTCAATTCGCTCACCCTCACGGTTCCGAATAACTATTCGATCACCGGGACGCCTACGGCCAATCGCGGGAATGTCAGCTACAGTGGCGGGGTCATCACCGTTCTCTATATCAACGCCCCCGCGGGGACCGGCCAGGTCATCACGGTGACGATGTCGGGTGTGACCACCTCGGGGCCGACCTGCGGTACCGGAGTAACCGGTATCTGGACGGCGGTACTCTGGACCGGTTCGACGCTCGGCGGCAGCAATTTCAACCAAGTCGGTCCCGCTGCGTCGACGGTTATTTCGCCCTTGTGCTACACCGTTACGTCGTCCTCGAGCGGCAACGGGACCATCAGCCCGGCGACAGTGCAGACAGTCGCCGCCAATGCCACCAAAGTCTTCACGCTGACGCCGGCGACGGGTTACAACAGTGCTTCCGTGACCGGGACCTGCGGCGGCACGCTGGTCGGCAATAACTTTACCACAGCGGCCGTGACGGCAAACTGCACCGTGATTGCGAACTTCGCGATCAACGTCTACACGGTGACGCCATCGGCCGGCGCCAACGGCAGCATCTCGCCGTCGACACCGCAGCCGGTGAATTACAACGGCACCAAGGCGTTCACGCTGACGCCTGGGACGGGTTACCACATCGCCTCGGTCGGCGGGACCTGCGGCGGCACGCTGTCGGGCATTACCTATACGACGGCGGCGGTAACGGCAGACTGCACGGTGGCGGCGAGTTTCGCGATCGACACCTTCACGGTGACACCATCGGCCGGCACCGGCGGGAGCATCTCGCCGTCGATACCGCAGACGGTGAATTACAACGACACCACGGCCTTCACGGTGACGGCTGACGGTACTCACTACATCACTAGCGTGACGGGCTGCGGCGGCACGCTGTCGGGCAACACCTTTACTACAGGGCCGGTGACGGCCGCCTGCACGGTGACGGCGAGCTTCGCCCTGAAGACGTTGACGATAAGTTCCGCGCCGACGAGCGCCGTCGCTGGCACACCGTTCGTTGTGATAGTCGGCGAAACTCCGGGGGGCCTGACGCCTACGATGACCTCGGATTGCGGGGCGACCCAAACTAACGTCTCGTCCCCGACTTCGACGACGTTCACGGTGACTATTCCGAGTCAAGGAGTCTGCAACATCACGTTCTCGGTGCCGGGATACACGCAGGCGCTGTTGTCACCCTTCAAGGCATACAAGGGCGTGCTCTTCTGCGGCGATTACGACAGCGTCCTCGGTTCGTCAAACCATTTTTATGACCCGGATTTGCCGTCAACGCAATCCGGCCTAGGGTCGTCGTATGTCGGCACCCCGGGTTGGGGGCTGCGTCGCGGTCCCAACAGGGACGGCTCGGCGTGCGTTCCGGTCAACTACACTTGCGACCTCAACGCAATAACGAACGTTGCGAGCTGTTCGTTCGACAAGGCTTCCGGGCAGCTGGCGACTTTCAAGTACCTCTTCCTCTGGACGCCGAAGCCGCCCGTGGACGGCTGGACGAATTACCGTCCGCAGGTTTCGTGGAACATTGCGAATCCGGATAACACTTTCGCGCTGCCTGACTGGGTACCGCTCTTGGCGTGTATCAGCGACCTGTTCCCGGTCTATCCTCCAGACTTGCCAACCACGATATTGCCGGTGATTCCCAGCGTGCCGCCGTTCACGGACCCGGCCAACGCGCCCCCACCGCCCGCGACCAACACCGGACACAGTTGGTATCAGCCCGGAGTCACGGCACTGGTGTGCGGCGGCCAGCAGGGATGGACGGCGGTGGGGAGTCCCCCCAACGCACTCCTGCAGGTGTGGAACATCGTGATCGACGAGTCCGACCTCGTGGTGAAGGGGCCGTAGCGATAAGTCGTCTGCCGTAAAGTCGGAGCGGCCCCTCGGGGCCGCTTCGCTTTTGAGGAGACTAACGCGGCGGCAGCGGCACGGGGGGAACCGCGCGGACCTTGCGGCTCGCGAGAAGATCCCGGGTCTCATTGACCAACTCGAGCGGCGGTTCGACGCCCTCCAGCCGGTCGAGCTCGATCAGCGACAGCGAGGTGAGCGTCGCCTCGAAGAGATCCTCGCGTTCCCTTGCCGCCGCAAGGCTCGTCTCCAGTGCTTCGCGCGCGCCCCACAGATCGTCCTGCAGGAGCAGCGCGTGGCCACGCACGCGCTCCAGCAACGGCACCATCCTCGCCACGCCGCTCGATGTGTCCTTTCGGTCAAGCAGTCCTTGCACAAGTTCAAGCGCCGCGTCCGGGTCTCCCATGCCAACGCGGCATTCCGCGGTCCATGCGTCGACAGGCGGGATTTCTTGCTCTGCGCCGACGTGCAGAAAGCTCGCCCTGGCCTCCTCGAAGCGGGCGAGCGCCTCGTCGAAGCGCCGCAGACGCATTGCGACGCGGCCGATCTGCTGGACGCAGCTGGCGAGGAAATACTGATATCCCGACGCCTTCCACACAGGAAGCATTTCGACGAGCAGGGTCTCAGCGGTAGCCCACTCGCCGCGCTCGATCATGAGCTCCGCGATGTTCATCTGTGCCGCCGCCGCGGAAAGCGTGCTGCCGATCTTGAGCGCCGCGTCGCGGCTGCGTTCAAAATTAGCGATGGCTTCGTCCCACCGCCCTTCCCGACCGCACAGCCAGCCGATGTTGAGCAACATTTCCGCCTGCCGGACGAGATTGCCGGAGCGCTCGAACGCCTTCAGGGAGCGTTCCATCTGTGAAAGTGCTTCCGGCTTGCGGAGATCGCCGCCAACCCAGCCCAAGACGAAGTACGCTTCGCCTGTGGCCTCCGGATCGTTCGCGACCTCGGCCTCGGCGGCCGCGCGCGTGGCGCTCTCGAGCGCATCGGACATGCGTCCCTCGAGACCTATCAGGTATGCGCACCAGGCTGCGGCCCATGCCGCCTGTCGGGCGGCCTCAGGGCCGGGCAGCTCCACGAGCACGCCGCGCGCCTGCTCGGTCCAGCGCTGCGCCTCCGCGTACTTGCCGAGCTTTTCCTCGACCTTGGAGAGCTTGATCAACAATGTGGCATCGGCCAGCGCGTCGCTCGTGGCAAGAGCGCGCGCGGTCGTGAACGCGCCGGACGCCTTTTGGAACTCGTTCGCGCGGTACCACGAATCCCCGAGCGCCTCCTGCGCGGCGGCGACGTCGCGGCTGTCCAGATCACCGATTTGGCGCCCGGCATCGAGTGCGCGCGCGTACAGCCCCGCGGCTTCGACGTAGGCATAGACCGATTCCGCGCGCTTTGCGGCAGCTTTCGCGTATTGCCAGGCCTCGCGGTATTCGCCGGCTTCGAGGTAGTGAAGTGACAACGTGCCCGCGGCCTCCTCCGGGGAATCCATTTCCTCTTCGATACGCGCCGCGACCGCGCCGTGCAGTTGCCGCCGAAGCTTGAACGGCAGGCCCTGATAAGCTGAGTCGCGCAACAGCGTGTGGCGAAAGCGGAGGTACCCGTCGGGCTCCTCGTCAAACAAGTCGCGCAACTTGGCCAGCGCCGCCGGATCGGGCGCCGGGCCGTCCTCCTCGCCATAGAGCCAGGACAACATCCGCGGGTGGAACGTCAGCCCGAACACCGCGACGCGGCGAACGAGCGCGCGATCCTCCGGCGCCAGCGTGTCGATCAGCGTCATGGTGGCCGCTTCCGCGGAATCGGGCAGGTCCGCAATGCCTCCGGATTCGATCGCCGTGCGTACCAGGTCGCGCAGGAACTGCGGATTGCCGCCCGATCGCGTCGCGACGACCTCGAGGACATGCGGTGGAAGCGGATTTTGCGCGGTCGCCAACTGGGCCAACCGCAGCGCATCCTGAGGCGCAATCGGCTTGAGGTCGATCCGGACCATTTCAGGCGCCTCGGCCGCCTCGAATCCGGTGCTTGTCGGTCGGCGCGCAATGGCGAAGAGCCAACTCCGGGCGGCGAGCCCGCCGGTCAAGTGCGACAGGAGTTCGGCCGAGGCCTCGTCCATGTGATGCGCGTCGTCGATCTCGACCAGCAGCTTGTCGGGGACCATGACTTCGAGGAACCGTGCCACGGTTTCGTGCAGCTTCGT
>JAYTIR010000208.1:0-2888 GCA_043731765.1 Burkholderiales bacterium | reverse complement strand
TATCTGCCGGCGGACCAAGATCCGCAGACGACGACGGTATTGACAGTCAGGCGCGGAATGGTGTTGCACGTGGATCGGAAAGTGAGTCGCTAGGCCATTGTCGCGATCTCGGTACGCGATAATGTTAATCAAGGCATTGCTTGGGTCGCAAAGGGACCCGCTGAAACTGGCTGGTATCCAATCGCCGCATAGATGTTCAGCGGGTGACAGCGAATCCGTACCTGACCCAGATCGCGCGCGCCGCTTCACCACTCAAATAGTCCAGCAAGGCTTGTGTCGCTGGAGTGAGCTTTCCTGCGATCGCCGCGGCGGGATACACGACGGGCGGATGCAGACTCGCTGCAAACGTATCGACTATCCGCACTTTCGGCTCCGCCTTCGCGTCCGTTGTGTAGACAATGCCCAGCGGCGCTTCGCCTAAAGCCACCAGCAGCAGCGCCGCGCGAACGTTTTCCGATCCGGTGACCGACTTCTCGATATCCCGCCAGACTCCCAGCGTCGTGAGTGCGGCCTTGGCATATTTGCCTATCGGCACCGCTTGCGGATTCGCCAAAGCAAGACGACCACCCTTCAAAGAAGCGCCGAGCGCGAAACCAGGCGCAATTGAAAGCTGAACCGTACTGGCCGCGGGAGCGATCAGAACCAGCGCATTGGCCACGAGATTTCGCCTCGTATCAGGGGCCAGCAGATTTTTTTGCGCTAGGTAATCCATCCACTCCTCGTCCGCCGAAATGAACAGATCGGCCGGCGCGCCGTTCTCGATCTGCCTGGCCAACGCGTTGCTGCCGGCATACGACACCCGCACGAGATGACCAGTCTTCGCGGTGAACATCTTGACGTTTTCATCCAAAGCCTCCTTGAGGCTGGAGGCGGCGAACACTGTGATGTCGGCAGCCAGGGCAATAGAACCAAGCGCGAACAAACAGGCGGCAAAAGCGACGCGGTTGACGGATTGCATACAGGTGACTTCATGTATCGTGGCGAAGCGTTATAGTTCATCAGATATGGCGCTAGATGTAAAGGAAAGCGCAATCTTTGCAGCGCTCGCTCCAGAGCTGCGAGTCAGACGATGGACCAGATGACGGAAGGCTGAGATGCGATGAACAAGATCCTGGTTGCGATGGGCTACGCATTATTCATATACAACGTTGCGCAAGGAGTGAGCATGGCGGAAACGATCAATTTTGATGCGGACCCCGTGGGCGCGGCGCCGTTGGGTTGGACCACCGGCGTTACGGGCCGCGGCGCCCATCGCTGGAGTGTCGAAACCGACGTCGGCGCGCCATCCAAAATGAATGTATTGAGGCAGAGCGGACGCGGTGACTTTCCCTGGTGCGTCAGGAACGAGCCGCAAATCACCGACGGCTTTGTCGAAGTGAAATTCAAGGCCGTCTCCGGGAAGGAAGACCAGGCTGGCGGTGTTGTCTGGCGTTGGAAGGACGGCGACAACTATTACGTGGCCCGGGCCAACGCGTTGGAAGATAACGTCTCCCTTTATTACACGCAGTCCGGGCGCCGGATCACGCTCAAGTACGTGGACGCGCCGGTGGCCAGGAATCAGTGGCACACGCTGCGCGTGGAGTTCGCCGGCAAGCGCATTCGTGTCGCGCTCGACGGCAAGTTCTACATCGAGGCTGACGACGAGCACATTGCCGGATCGGGGCGCGTCGGCGTCTGGACGAAGGCTGACAGTGTCACCCTCTTCGACGACTTTACTTTCGGACAGGCTGAACGAAAATGATGCCGCTGCTGGCTCGGGCGATCTGGCGCCGAACTGCAATAGGCGGACAGGTTCCGAACGCTCGGTAGCCTTGCACTTATTTCTTGCAATGCCTTATTCAAACGACGCTCGAGGACTAACGATGGATGCGCGAATTCAAGCCCTGCCTTTCCACCCTGCCGCGCTGCGCGAGCTGGCGCTGGAGTCGACAGACTGATGGCCGGCCGCGCCTACCGGGAGGTGGAGCGGGAGTAACGCACCCGCCTCAGTCGGCCATCCAGTGCTACTCCCAACACCGCTCCGCGTGTAAGATTCAGGGACCGAAATGCGACCATCATGGTGGTAGACTTTTTATACTTGGAACCGAACCAAATTTGAGCGCATCCATCCAAACCGAATTTGGGAGCACACCGATGGCTGAATTGGCGAGACAGCAGATACCGTTACTCGATCTGCGCAAGTTTCGCGACCCTTCGCTCACCGCCAAAGGCGAGCGCCGCGCACGCGTCGCGTTGCGCGCGCTCGAAACGCTGTGGATCAATACCGGCACGCTGTGCAACCTGACCTGCCAGAACTGCTACATCGAATCGTCGCCCTCGAATGACCGTCTGGTTTACATGACGACGAGCGAGGTCGCCGGATACCTCGACGAGATCCAGCGCGAACGCCTTCCGACGCGAACCATCGGCTTCACCGGCGGCGAGCCGTTCATGAATCCGGATCTGCTCGCGATGCTGGACGATGCGTTGGGTCGCGGTTTCGACGTCCTGGTGCTGACCAACGCGATGAAACCCATGGCGAAGTGCCAGAGCGGGTTGCTCGCCTTGCACGCGCGCCACGGTGGCAAGCTGACACTGCGCGTTTCCGTCGATCACTACGGGCAGTCGGTGCACGAACTGGAACGTGGGCGGCGGAGCTGGCAACCGACGCTCGATGGTCTCAAATGGCTGTCCGCCAATGGCTTCCGGATCGATGTTGCGACCCGGCGCTTGTCCGGCGAATCGGAAACGGAAATGCGCGCAGGCTTCGCGCGACTGTTCGCCGAACACCGGATCGTAATCGACGCCGGCGATCCCGTACGGTTGATGGTCTTCCCGGAGATGGATGCCACCGCCGACGTGCCGGAAATCACCGAAGCGTGCTGGGGCATCCTGCACAAGTCGCCCGC
>JAYTIR010000207.1:0-3336 GCA_043731765.1 Burkholderiales bacterium | reverse complement strand
TCGAACGTGGCAGAGGTCAGGTCGCTGACAGAACGCGGCATCGTCCGGACCGCTGCTCTTGGCGACCTACGCCAAATCGTCCCAGATCTTCCGGACACGGGCTTGGGCTGGCTCAGCATCGCTCCGTGCTAGTACGGAGCAAACGCAGGGCGCCTGTCAGCGGATCGGGCGCACTCGGATGTCGACCTGCGCGCCCACGGCCAGCGCGTACTTTTCGATCGTATCCAGCGTCGGTCGCGCGTAACGGCCGCTCTCGAGGCGCGACACGGCGCTTTTCGTGGTCCACATCCTCATCGCGACCTCGTGTTGCGTCATGCCCGCGGCGGTGCGAGCGGCTACAAGGTCCGTCACGAGCGTTTGAAGCGTACGGTCCTTGACCAGCGCACATGCACGTTTGCGGCCTCGGCGGGCAGCTGAGAGCATCGCAAGGGTGCCGGCAATCGTCTCGAAGCGCCTGGACATGGGATATCCCTTCGCCGGATGGTTCACTTGGATGCTAACCGGGACCATCGCCCATGCCCATCCGACTTTCGGACGAGCCAACACCCGATTTCGGCCTTCAGCGCGCAAGAAAAATACGGCGCGACCGGGGCGTCTTTGTCGAATCGCATCCATTCCGACCCTACCCATGTCGACGTGCGAATCGCTGGAAGCGGTCGCAGGGAGACCCGAGCCGAGCGACCATAGCGGCACGTACTGGCTCTGTGACAGCCGTGGCGGTGAAAGACGTGATCGACGGTGCCGGTTCGCATTTTCGCTAACCAGTCGCGAACGGGAGTAGGCCTGCGGAGCATGTCACCCATTTCTCAGGGCCGGACAGACGCTGTCTTGGCGGAGAGGGCGGGATTCGAACCCGCGGAAGGCTATTAACCTTCGCACGCTTTCCAGGCGTGTGACTTAAACCGCTCATCCACCTCTCCGGTGGGCGGCATTTTACTCTAAGGCCGCCCTCGCCCGCCCGGGACCGCCTCTGCGCTTCGTCCACTTGGCCGATGGCGGCGAGGTACGCTGCCCGGCAGACTCGATCACTCCAACAAACACATTTTCGGCGGCCTGGCGATTGTGTACTGTGTAACGTTTTACTTGACAATATGTATTGTGTTACTTTACCATCGCACCATCATTGGATCGGGCGTGATTCGTTCCTTTCGGCACAAAGAGTTGGAGGCGCTCTTCACTACAAGTTCGGCTAGACGCGTTCCCGCCGCTTGGCGGCCGCGAATTGAACGCATGCTTGACCGGCTGGATTCCGCCGTCCGGCCTCAGGACATGAGCGTCCCCGGGTGGCGCCTTCACGCGTTGCGGGGCGATCAACGCAATCGCTGGGCGGTCGATGTCTCCGGCAATCTGCGCCTGACGTTCGCCTTCGACGGCGAGCACGCAATTGAAGTCGACCTCGAGGACTACCATTGATGAAGACCTTGCGTCACCGCCACAGAGCCCCCACCCACCCAGGGGCCATCCTCCGTGAGGACGTATTGCCGGCATTGCGCATGTCGCAACAGGCGTTCGCCGATCGGTTGGGCGTTTCCCGTGTTACGGTGAACACATTGCTACAGGAGCGGCGCGATTTGTCGGCCGAGTTGGCGGCGCGCATTGCCAAACTGTTGGGACACACGCCCGAAAGTTGGATCAGGATGCAGGAAGCTCTGGACCTGTGGCGCATTGCCCAGGATCCGTCGCGCCTCGCCGGAATTACGCCGCTGCCGCGCGACGCATCTGCTGCGTGAGACCTCGTGTCGCCGCCTGAGGCGCGCGAGGTCGTTCCATACCAATTCCCGAAACCAGGTATTGCGCGGTTCGAGTCCGCCTCTGAGCTCGTCCATTTGGCCGATGGCGGCGCGCCAAGCACCTCGGCAGACTTGAATACGAGGAACATGGTTTCGCGCGGGCGTGACTGCGCTGTACCTAAATCAGGTACGGTCGTACCGAAAAACGGTACACCCGCTTCCCCAACCACCGCTAAGGCTGCTTTGCCGGCCGAGGTTAGCAACATTGCTAACTGCTCCCCGGATGGGGCTGCCACCCGGGTCGGGCCGGCGCATGCGGAAACGAAGGTCGCGCCGGCTCTGCAATCCGGCCCCTTGTTGCAATCGCGCCTCCGGCGCTCGGCCATCTGGCCGATGGCGGCGAGACGCAGCATCCAGCAGACTTGATCAGCCTCATTTTGGGTTGTAGGAATTGACGTATGTCATCTAGGGTATTAAAGTGACATACATGGAGAAGACCCAGGTGTATTTGCCGAAGGAAGAACTTGATGCGCTGCGCAAAGCAGCCGCTCGCTCCGGCCGCAGTGTCGCAGAACTCGTTCGGGAGGCGATCCGCAAGGTCGTGTTGAAGACCCCAGCTACCGGGCCGGTCGCAATATGGGACGGCGAGCCGCGTCGGCCGTCGATCGATCACGATACCGTCCACGACGAGCCCTGATGCGGCACGGCGAGGCCGCCTTCGTCGACAGCGGGGCGTGGATTGCCCTTGCCCTCTCGCGGGATCCGCTGCACGCCCAGGCCCGGGAACAGTGGGACGTCCTGCAGGCAGCGGGCGCCCGACTTCACACATCGGTCCCTGTCGTAATTGAGACCTTCACGTTCCTGGATCGCAACGCCAACCGTGACGTCGCACTGGCGTGGAAAGAGTCGATCTATAAACCCCGGACCGTGAAGTTCCTTCCCTGCGAGCTGCGCGACCTTGAACAGTCTTGGGAATATTTCCGGCGCAAGGACCTGCACAAGCTCTCGGCCGTTGACGCAACGAGCTTTGCCATCATGAAGCGCTCGCGCATTCGGCTTGCGTTCGCGTTCGATCACCATTTTTCGGTTGCCGGATTCCGGCTGGTAGCATGATGGGAGTGCCCGCAAAGAGCCGCATCGTCATCATCGGCGGCGGCATCGTCGGCTGCAGCATCGCGTACCACCTGGCCAAGCGCGGCGAGCGCGACGTCACGCTGCTCGAGCGGCTGCAGCTCACGCACGGCGCGACCTGGCATGCGGCGGGTCTGGTCGGGCAACTGCGCAGCAGCAGCAACCTGACGCGCCTGATGCGCTACTCGGCGGAGCTGTACGCGAAGCTCGAAGCGGAAACGGGACAGGCCACCGGATGGCACGGTTCGGGCAGCCTGCGCCTGGCGTCGTCGAAGGAGCGCTGGCAGGAACTGAAACGCTCGGCGACGATGGCCAAGGGTTTCGGATTCCATGTCGATCTCGTGTCGCCTCAGCAGGCGCGCGACCTCTTTCCGTTGATGGAAATGGAAGGCGTGGTCGGCGCGGCGTGGATCGAGGGCGACGGCTATGTCGACCCGACCAGCCTCACCAATGCCTACGCGGCGGGCGCGCGCGC
>JAYTIR010000206.1:0-10250 GCA_043731765.1 Burkholderiales bacterium | reverse complement strand
CGCTGGCCACCCGCGCCCCAACCCAATCCGCTGTTGCCCCTCGCGTGGCAGCGCGAACGCCATGTTCCGCGTTCGGATCCGGCGTCCGACCTGATGCACGCCCGCGCTCTCACCGAAGGCTTTGCCGGCGCCGCGCATGAATTGATGGCGAGCCACGCACGCCATGCCGATGGCTTCGAGCGCGCAGGCGCAATGCTCTTTGAATCCTGGCCGGAATGCGATGTCGCGACCTTGCCGCGGCCGACGGGACTTGCCCGGGCCATCGCTGCGCAAGGTGGTGATTTTGCGACTTGTACCGACGATCGCGCGCCGCCGCTCCCGGACGGCAGCCAAGCCAAGGGCGGAGTCGGCGTCATCGAAAGCCAGAGTGCGTGCCCATTCCAGGCCTTTGCACGCTACCGGTTGCGCGCTGACGCGTGGCCCGACGCGAGCGAGGGCCTGACGCCGATGGAGCGCGGCTCGTTGCTGCACGCAGCGCTGGCCGCCCTGTGGGACGATGTGCACGATCATGCGACGCTGATCGCGCTTACCGGCGCCGAACTCGACACCCGAATCGCGGATGCGGTGGCGCACGCGCGTACGAAACTCAATCGCGTGCGTTGGCAATCGCTGCCGGCCACAGTCGCACAGGGCGAATCGCAGCGGCTTGCGGAAACCGTTCGGGCATGGCTTGACGTCATCGAGCGTGAGCGGCCGCCGTTCACAGTGCGCGCCACGGAGTCCACGGTGTCGTTGGCGTTGGGTGGCATCAGCCTTGCGCTGCGCATCGATCGTGTCGATACGCTCGCCGACGGCGGCATCGCGGTCATCGACTACAAGTCAGGTCGCGCCATCGCGCCCGGCAAGTGGTTCGCGCCACGTCCGTCGGGCACGCAGGTCGGGTTGTACGCGTTGGCGGTCCTGGCCGAGCCGGATCCGCCCCTCGTTCGCGCCACGGTCTACGCGCAGTTGAAGGCCGGCAAAATTGCAGTAATTGGACTGGCCGCGGATGCAGACGCGTGGCCGCCGCTGAGAACGGCTGCAGAGGTCCGCAACGTTGCGTTCGCGAACTGGCCGGAAATCGAGGCCGAATGGACACGGCGCTTCGGGGCACTGGCGACGGATTTCCGTCAAGGTGTTGCCGCGGTTGCGCCGCGCGATGGCCAATGCTGCAAGCAATGCGACCTGCATCCGCTGTGCCGGATTCAATCGCTCGATGACGTGCCGGGGACGGCGAATGAGCGCGTCGATGACTGAGGACAGCGACGTGATTGCACGCGAACGCCAGGACGCCATGGCCCGCGAGCGAGCGCTCGACATCGGCCGTTCGTTCCTCGTGCAGGCGCCCGCCGGCTCGGGGAAGACGGTGCTACTGATTCAGCGCTATCTCGCGTTGCTCGCGCACGTGGATCGTCCGGAGCGCATCGTCGCCATGACGTTCACGCGCAAAGCCGCGACGGAAATGCGCGAACGCGTGTTGAAGGCACTGCGCGAAGCCGAGTCAGACACCGAAATCGATGCGGCGCGCCCGCACGAAGTTGTCACCCGTCGGCTCGCGCAGGCTGCGCTGGCGCAAGACAAGCGTTGCGATTGGCAATTGACCGCGCAACCGTCGCGCCTGCGAATGCTCACGATCGATGCGCTGGCGGCGGCGCTGGCGCGCCAGGCGCCGGTCGCTACCGGCTTGGGCGCGCTTCCGGTTTTTGTCGACGACGCGTCGGCTTTGTACGCGCAGGGCGTACGCGCGGCACTCGCTGCTGCGGGGCCCGACGATCCAGCATGGCGGCGCTTTCTCGCCCGCGTGGACAACGACGCGGACCGGGCCGTCGGCCTCCTGGCATCGCTGCTGGCCCGGCGCGACCAATGGCTGCGACTGCCGTTCGGCGTGGACAGTGCTGATTTGCGCGGCAATCTCGAACAGGCGTTACGCGCCGAAATAGTGACCACATTGTCGAGAGCACGGGCGATGTTTCCGGCAGCATTCGACGCTCGCGTGGCGGAATCGGCACGCTATGCCGCGGCCCAATTTGCGCTTGCTCCCGGCAAGGAAGAGCCGGCGAACAGGCTCGCGATCCTCGCGGAACACGGCGGCATCCCGCGCGCTGACGTGGATAGTTTGCCTTCGTGGGCTACGTTGGCTGATTTTCTGCTGAAAAAAAACGAGCCAACGTGGAGGCAGCGGACCAACGTCCTGGACGGCTTTCCCGCTGAAGGCAAGGAACCCGGGCGCGTGGCACGGGCGGCCGCGGTCCAGGCAATGAAGCAACTGTTGGCCGACGCGCGCAATGTCCCGGGTCTCGCGGAATCATTGCATTCCGCAAGGACGCTGCCGCCGCCAACCTACGGCGATGCCGCATGGGCATTTGTCGACGCAACGCTCTCCCTGCTGCCGCAAATCGCGACTCACCTGCTCACCGTTTTTGCGGCTGAAGGCGCGACCGATTTCAGCGAGGCCACGCTGCGGGCCCTGACGGCGCTGGGCGATGCGAACGATCCCGGCCAATTGCTGCTCGCCGTCGACTACCAGCTGGCCCATCTGCTCGTCGACGAGTTCCAGGATACGTCGTGGACCCACCGTGAGCTGATCGAAAAACTCACTTCGGGCTGGGAACGCGGCGACGGCCGCACGCTCTTTGCGGTCGGCGATCCGATGCAGTCGATCTACCGGTTTCGCGAAGCCGAAGTCGGCATTTTTCTCGACGCCCAGTCCAATGCTCGCGTTGCCGGCATCCCGGTCGAGTGTCTCGATCTTGCGCGCAATTTTCGCTCACAGGAGCCCATCGTCGCATGGGTCAACGCGGTATTTCCCAAGGTGCTCCCGACGGTATCGGATCCCGCGCGGGGCGAGGTCGCGTACAAACACGTGCTGGCGACGCGAGGAAATTCTGGTGACGCGGCACCGACCCTCGATGTCGTGGTCGGGCGCGCGGGGGAGGCAGCGACGGTCGTACGGAGAATTCGGGAGGCGGAGGCCGCCGGGTCCCATGAGATCGCCATTCTGATCCAGATGCGCCGGCATCTCGACCTCATCCTGCCTGCGCTTCGCAACGAGGGCATCGAGTACACCGCGATCGAACTCGAAACGCTGGCGCAGCGGCTGGCCACGCGCGATCTCGTATCGCTCAGCCGCGCGCTCACGCAGCCCGCGGATCGCCTCGCCAGCCTCGCGCTGTTGCGTGCGCCGTGGTGCGCTCTCGCCCTCCCGGACCTGCTCGTCGTGGCAGAATTCGCCGACAAGCGCGCGATTCTCGACGCTGTTGCCGACGTAGACGTCATTGCGCGCTTGTCCACGGACGGACAGGCACGGGTCACGCGGCTTCACGCCGGCTTGCATGAATCCATCCTGGAACGAGGCCGGACATCGCTGGCGCGCCGGGTTCGTGCGGCCTGGCTTGCGCTCGGCGGACCGGCGTGCGGCAACGGTGCAATCGACGACGCCGGCGCGGAGAGATTTTTCGCGCTGCTTGCGCAGCACGAGCGGGCCGGCGACCTGTCCGACTGGGACGCCTTTACCACGGCCACCGCAAAATTGTATGCGGAACCCGAGCCGCAGACCGCCTGCAATGTGCAGGTGATGACACTGCACAAGGCGAAAGGCCTCGAATTCGACACGGTGATCCTGCCCGGACTTGCGCGCCCGACGGGTCGTGGCGACGAGCCGGCGCTGCGCTGGAAGCAGCGCGAGCATGGTGCAGAGCAGGCACTGCTGTTGGCACCATTGCGGGCGCGCGAAGGTTTGCTGAGCGAGCCTGATCCGGTCTATCGATATCTCATGGCGCTGGATGCAACGGAAGCCGCGGCGGAACGAGGGCGCCTCCTGTACGTCGGTTGCACGCGCGCGAAGCGTCGACTGCATCTGGTCGCAGCACTCGGCGTCATGCCGCCCAACGATGATCAGCCCGCGCAGTGGCGCAATCCGGGAAAGAACACTGCGCTTGCGCGTCTGTGGCCAGCGTTGCATGCCAAAGTTCCGTTGCCACCCGCGAATGCGGCCACGACAGAAGGTTTCGATGACGACGCCGATGACGACCAGGATGACGACGAGTATGACAACCTGACACCGGTGTCGCAGCCGTTGCGCCGTCTGTCACTCGATTGGACATTGCCGGCGCCTGTGGCCGACATTCCCGGCGACCAGCGACGAAGCGACGACGGCGTATCGACGCTCGCCTTCGACTGGGCGCATGCAACAGCGGCAGCGATAGGCACGGTTGCGCACCGGATGTTCGCGCAGATCGCCAGCGAAGGATTGGTCGCGTGGGATGCAACCCGTGTTGCGGGTGAACGTGTCCGGATCATCGCGGAGTTGGCCGGTGAAGGTGTTCCCCCGGAAGAGCGTTTGGATGCGGCCGTGCGCATCGAAGCCGCGGTCGCGCATACCCTGGCCGACTCACGCGGTCGCTGGCTGTTCGATCCCGCCCACATCGATGCGCAGAGCGAGTGGGCGTTGACCGGTTTCGATCGCGACACGTCGCGCCGCGTGACGCTCGACCGCACGTTCGTTGCCGACGGCGTGCGCTGGATCGTCGACTTCAAGACCGGGCGCCACGAAGGCGGCGATTCCGGCGTGTTCCTCGACCGCGAATTGCAGCGGTACCGCGAGCAGCTCGATCGTTACGCGCGAATCGTGCGCGAGCTCGACCCGCGTCCGATCCGTTTGGGACTTTACTTTCCGCTGGTCGACGCCGGATGGCGGGAATGGGAATTTTCCGGATAGCCGTTGAAAAGGGGCGGTCTGCGGAAGGCTTCCGAAAACTGATATAATTCAAGCTTCTGGCGCATCTTGCCGCAGTAAATCAGCCGTTCCTTCGGATTCGGCTCCCTTGGCCACTGGATGCGGATACATCGTGGACTTCCGGCACACTCGGATGGACCGGTCGCGTTGACGATCGGCAATTTCGACGGTGTCCATCGCGGTCATCAGGCGATGCTCACGCGGCTCATCGAGGCCGCCGATGACCTGCGCCTGCCGTCGGCCGTGCTCACCTTCGATCCGCATCCGCGCGAATTCTTCGCCAAGGACGCGGCGCCTCCGCGTCTGTCGAAGTTGCGCCAGAAGCTCGACATGTTCAAGGCCTACGGCATCGCGAACACCATCGTCGCGCGCTTCGACCACACCCTCGCAGCGATGACACCGGAGACTTTCATCGACGATGTGCTGGTGCGGCGGCTGGATGCACGCTGGGTGCTGGTGGGGGACGATTTCCGGTTCGGCAAGGCGCGCGCCGGCAACCTCGCGGTGCTGCGCGCGCACGCGACGACGTTCAGCGTCGAAGGCATGCGCACGGTGGCCGTGGATGAACAGCGCGCTTCGTCGACCGCGGTGCGCGAAGCGCTGGCCGCCGGCGACCTCATGCGTGCGGCGGCGCTTCTTGGCCGCCCGTATGCGATCAGCGGACGCGTGGCGCATGGCGACAAGCTGGGCCGCAACCTGGGATTCCCGACCGCGAACATTCCGCTCAAGCACCGGCCCGCGTTGTCGGGCATCTTTGCGGTTCGGGTTCATGGCCTTGGCGCAGCGCCTCGCGCAGGCGTGGCAAGCATCGGCGTGCGCCCGACGGTCAAGCAGGAAGCCAAGCCATTGCTGGAAGTATTTCTGTTCGACTTCGACGAAACGATTTATGGCCGCCGCGTGACCGTCGAATTCGTGCACAAGCTGCGCGATGAGGAGAAGTACGACACACTCGATGCGCTGACGCGCCAGATTCGCGCCGACGTCGTGCAAGCGCGTGACTATTTCGCGCGCGTGGCATGATGAGTGTAGTTCCACGTTTTTTTCCAGTCTTTTCCGCCTTTATGAACGACATAAAAACCGATTACAAGACCACGCTGAACCTGCCCGACACCTCGTTTCCGATGCGCGGCGAGCTGGCCAAGCGCGAACCGAAATGGGTCAAGGAGTGGCAGGAGCGCAAGGTGTACGAGGCCATCCGCGCCGTGTCGCAGGGACGTCCGCGCTTCATCCTGCACGACGGGCCACCGTACGCCAACGGCGACATTCACATCGGACACGCGGTCAACAAGATCCTCAAGGACATCGTCGTCAAGAGCAAGCAGCTGGCGGGATTCGACGCACCCTACGTGCCCGGCTGGGACTGCCATGGCATGCCGATCGAAGTGCAGATCGAAAAATCGCACGGCAAGCACCTGACGACGGCCGAAACGCAGCGTCTCGCGCGAGCCTATGCCACCGAACAGATCGCGCGGCAGAAGGAAGGGTTCAAGCGGCTGGGGGTGCTGGGCGACTGGGAACATGCCTACACGACGATGGCATTCAAGAACGAAGCCGACGAGATCCGCACGCTCGGCAGGATTCTGGAGAAGGGATTTCTTTATCGCGGCCTCAAGCCCGTCAACTGGTGCTTCGACTGCCAAAGCGCATTGGCCGAGGCAGAAGTCGAGTACGAGGATCGCGTCGACATCGCGATCGACGTGGGGTTCCTGCTCGACCCGCTAGAAAATGCGAAGTTGGCGAAGGCCTTCGGGCTCGCGCAACTGCCGGCGGGGCCGGTGCATGCGCTGATCTGGACCACGACGCCATGGACCATTCCCGCCAACCAGGCGTTGACGATGCATCCGGAATTCGTTTACGCGCTGGTGGCCACGGACAAGGCCCACCTGATCGTCGCGCAGGATCTGGTCGAGGCGTGCCTCAAGCGCCATCAGCGCAGCGGAAACGTCATCGCGACCGCCAAGGGCGCGGCACTTGAACTGATCAAGTTCCGGCATCCGTTCTACGACCGCGCCTCACCGGTGCATCTGGGCAATTTCGTCACGCTGGAGCAGGGCACGGGCATCGTCCATTCCTCTCCCGCCTACGGCATCGAGGACTTTCAATCCTGCCGTAGCTACGGCATGAAGGACGAGGACATCATCAACCCGGTGCAGGGTGACGGCCGCTACGCAGGCAGCTTGCCGTTCTTCGGCGGCGAAAAAATCTGGGAAGCCAATCCGCAGATCGTGGACAAGCTTCGCGACGCCGGTGCGCTGTTCCATGCCACCAAATACACGCACAGCTACATGCATTGCTGGCGGCACAAGACGCCGATCATCTACCGCGCGACGACGCAATGGTTTGCGGGAATGGATGCGGTGCCGGGCTGGCAAGGTCACGCACCACCCGAAGCGCTGCGCGTCACGGCGCTACGCGGCATCGACGCCACCGAATTTTTTCCGGCCTGGGGCAAGGCGCGGCTGTACGGGATGATCGCCAACCGTCCTGACTGGACACTGTCGCGGCAACGGCAGTGGGGTGTGCCTCTGCCGTTTTTCGTCGACAAGGAAAGCGACCAGCTGCATCCGGATTCGATGGCGCTCCTGGAACTCGCCGCGCTCAAGGTGGAGCACGGCGGACTGGAAACGTGGTTCGCCGCGACGCACGAGGACTTCGGCGTCGACCCGGCGAAGTACCGCAAGATCACCGACACGCTCGACGTGTGGTTCGATTCGGGATGCAGCTTCCAGACCGTCATGGGCGGACCCGATGGCCGCACGACGGGAATGGGATCGCACCCCACAGAGCACGGCTTCCCCGCCGATCTTTATCTGGAAGGCTCGGATCAGCATCGCGGCTGGTTCCACTCGTCGCTGCTTATCTCGAGCATGGTTCATGGCGTGCCGCCCTACAAGGCACTGCTCACGCACGGCTTCGCGGTCGACGGCGAGGGCAGGAAGATGTCGAAGTCGAAGGGCAACGTCGTTTCTCCGCTCAAGGTGGCGGATTCGCTTGGCGCGGAAATTCTTCGTCTCTGGGTGGCCGCAACGGACTATTCCGGCGAGCTCACGATCTCCGACGAAATCCTGAAACGCGTGGTCGAAGGCTATCGGCGCATCCGCAATACGCTGCGCTTCCTGATGGCGAACACGGCCGATTTCGATGCCGCGCAGCATGCGATCCCGGTATCCGAAATGTTCGAAGTGGACCGTTACGCGCTCGCCACGATGCGGGCGTTGACTGAGAGCACAGAAGCGTACTTTGGACGCTACGATTTTCACCTGGTCGTGCAACAGTTGCAGACCTATTGCTCCGAGGAGCTGGGCGGATTTTACCTGGACGTGTTGAAGGACCGGCTCTATACGGCCGCAAAGGATTCGCACGCTCGGCGCTCCGCGCAAACGGCTCTCGCCCTGATCCGGGACACGTTGCTGAAGCTCATGGCGCCGATCCTGTCGTTCACCGCAGAAGAGGCTTGGCGGACGCTTCATCCCGACGACCCAACGCTGTTCGTCAACGTCTGGAAGCGGTCGCTGCCGGATGATCCGGCCGCAGACGCGGCCTTTGCCGGTAAATGGCAACGCATCCGCGATGTTCGCGATGTTGTGCTCAAGAAAATCGAGGACAAGCGGGCGCTTGGCGCGATCGGTTCGTCGCTGCAGGCAGAAATCGTGGTCGTTGCCGGGGGACTGTACTACGATGCTGTAATGAGCTTGGGTGACGATCTGCGCTTCGTGTTGATCACATCGGCAGCGAGTGTAGAACGCGGCGACGCGATCGACGTCAAGGTGAATGCAAGTGCGCAGGAAAAATGCGAGCGTTGCTGGCACTGGCGCGCCGATGTCGGCGCCGATTCCGCTCATCCGACATTGTGCGGACGCTGTGTGGCCAATCTTTTCGGCGCCGGCGAACCGCGCCAGTTTGCGTGAGCCCGAGATTGCCTTGATGTCGACGACGAAAAACAGCGCCGGTGGGTTGAAATGGCTTGCGCTCGCCGCGGCCGTGATCGTCGCTGACCAGCTGACCAAGTCGGTTGTCGTCGCATCGTTCGCGCGAGGTGAGGAGTTGCCGGTCACCGGTTTCATGAGCCTGATACTTGCCTACAATCCGGGGGTGGCTTTCAGTGTCTTCGCGGAATCGCCCGGGTGGACGCGCTGGCTGCTGGCCGCGGTCGCCGTCGTCGCGAGCGGATTTCTCGTCTGGATGCTGAAGCGCGGCGGCAGCCGCATGCTTTGCGGCGGGCTCGCGCTGATCCTGGGCGGGGCGCTCGGCAACCTGTGGGATCGCATCGCGATCGGCAAGGTCGTGGATTTCCTCCTGTTTCACTACCAGGGCTGGGCGTGGCCGGCATTCAATGTCGCCGACAGCGCAATCACCGTGGGCGCGGCCTTGCTGATCGTCGACAGTTTCCGTCAGCGCAGCGTGGAATTGCCCGTGACCGCGGCCAAGGATCGCTAGATCGTGGATATCATCCTCGCCAACCCCCGCGGTTTCTGCGCGGGCGTCGACCGCGCAATCGCGATCGTCGAGCGCGCGCTCGCCCAGCATGGCGCGCCGATCTACGTGCGCCACGAAGTCGTCCACAACAAGTTCGTCGTCGATGACCTGAAGCAGAAAGGTGCTGTGTTCGTCGACGAACTCGACGCGGTACCCGCTGGCGCGACCGTCGTCTTCTCGGCGCATGGCGTGTCCAAGGCGGTGCGCGCGGAAGCCCTCGAGCGCGGGCTCAACGTTTTCGACGCGACCTGTCCGCTGGTCACCAAAGTTCACGTCGAGGTTGCCAAGATGCGCGAGCAGGGCCGCGAGATCGTCATGATCGGCCACGCCGGACATCCGGAAGTAGACGGCACGATGGGCCAGGCGCAAGGGGGAATCTACCTCGTCGAATCGGCAGAGGACGTCGCACGCCTCACCGTGCGCGATCCGAATTTTCTTGCCTACGTCACGCAGACCACGCTGTCGATGGATGACGCGGCGGCAGTCGTGGTTGCGCTCAAGACGCGTTTCCCGGATATCGTCGGGCCGAAAAAGGACGACATCTGCTACGCGACCCAGAACCGTCAGGATGCGGTGAAGGCGATGGTGCCGAAGGTTGATACGGTGATCGTGGTCGGGAGTCCGAACAGCTCGAATTCGAATCGATTGCGCGAAGTGGCGGCGCACCGCGGCGTGCCGGCTTACATGATCGATCAAGCCGACGAACTGCGTCCCGAATGGGTCGCCGGCAAGCTTCGCGTCGGCGTCACCGCCGGGGCGTCCGCGCCGGAAGTGCTGGTGCGGGAAGTCATTGCGCGTCTCAAGGAGTTGGGAGCGCTTGGCGTAACCGAGTTGTCCGGGATCGTCGAAAACGTGACTTTCCCCTTGCCCAAGGGACTGGCCGGAAGCGCGATTGCGAAGGCCCCCGAGGTCGGACCGGCGCGAGACTGAATCCGCGGTGCCGCGGCTAGGTCCGCGTTCGTTCCACCCGGAACCACACGAGCAACGCCACGAACGTCGCCGCCGCGATCATTGCGGTCATCGACGCGACGATGGCATGCCGCCCGGACTCGCTCCAGGC
>JAYTIR010000205.1:0-5603 GCA_043731765.1 Burkholderiales bacterium | reverse complement strand
GCCGCGCTGCTGCCGTTGGGTTTCTGGCTGCCGGAAACGTATGGCTCGGCTCCGGGACCGGTTGCTGCCCTGTTCGCGATCATGACCAAGGTCGGCATCTACGCAATCGTGCGCGTGTTGTTCACGGTGTTCGGCGGCGACGACGGCTTGATGGCGCAGTGGGGACAGCCCGTGCTTTTCGCGCTGGGCACGGCGACCATCGTTTTCGGAGCCTTTGGTGCGCTGGCCACCAAACGCCTGATTGCGTTGATCGCCTATCTGGTGCTGATCTCGTCCGGCACGTTGATCGCCGCATCCACACTTGGTCCGGCGGCATTGGGCGGCGCGTTGTACTACCTGGTGCACACCACACTGACCGTGGCGTCGCTGTTCCTGATCGCGCATTCGATTGCGGACCAGCGCGGGCCGCGCGCCGACCGCTTCGGCAGCGGGCCGCCGGTGACCCAGCCGGTACTGCTCGGACTTGTATTCCTGATCAGCGCGGTGGGCGCGGCCGGATTGCCGCCGCTCTCGGGATTCATCGGCAAGGTACTCATGCTGCAGGGCGCGGGGACGGCGCCGATCGCGGCGTGGTTCTGGGCCTGCGTGCTGGGTAGCGGACTGCTCGCGACTTTCGTGCTCGCGCGGGCGGGCGGGAGCCTGTTCTGGAAAACGCATGGCACCGCCGTCGGATCGCCGATGCACGTTGGCGATCGCACCGCGCTCGCGGTACTCGCCGTTGCCGGATTGTTCTGGATTGTGGGCGCCGGAAGCGCGGCACAGTTCACTACGGCGACGGCGCAGCAACTCTCGCAGCCGCGCATCTACAGCGATGCCGTGTTGCGGTATGCACCGGTGCCGTCGCGCGCGAGGCTCGCGCCATGAGACGGCTGCTCCCGCATCCGTTGCTGTCGCTGGCGCTGTGGCTTTCGTGGCTGGCGCTCAACAACACCATCGCGCCGGCGCACATCGTGCTCGGCGCGCTACTGGCGTGGCTGCTCCCCCTCACGGGCATGCACCTGACCGACGGTACCTGGCCGCACCTGCATCGTCCCGGCATTGCGTTCAAACTCGCAGTGCGCGTGCTTTGGGACATCGTGGTGTCCAACGTCGAAGTCATGCGGCGCGTGCTGGGGCCCGAAGCCGCGATTCATCCGGGCTTTGTGCGCGTGCCGCTCGATCTCAGCGACGACTGGGCCATCACCACGCTCGCCGGCATCATCACCATGACCCCCGGCACGCTCACCGCTGACGTTGCGGCAGACCGCTCGTACCTGCTGGTTCATGCCTTCCATGTGGACGATGCCGACGCGATCATTGCCTCGATCAAGTCGCGCTACGAGGCGCCGCTGAAGGAGATCTACGGATGACCGCCGCCGTCCTGCCCTGGATCGAAGCCGCGTTCGCGCTGGCCATGCTGTTCAGCGGCTATCGCCTGCTGCGCGGGCCGGGGCTTCCCGACCGCATCCTCGCCCTCGACACGCTCTACATGAACGGAATCGCGCTGCTGGTGCTCTTCGGCATCCAGTACGATACGCAACTCCTGTTCGAGGCGGCGCTGGTCGTGGCGCTGCTCGGCTTCATCGGAACCGTGGCGCTGTCCAAATACGTGACCCGTGGCGATATTATCGAATGAGCATCGAATGAGCGCGCTCGACCAACTGCCGATGTGGGCCGACGCGCTGATCGCATTGATGCTCCTGTTGAGCGCCATTACCGCGTTGGTGGGCTCGCTGGCGCTGGTGAAGTTCTCCGACTTCTACAAGCGGCTGCACGGTCCGACCAAGGCCACGACGCTCGGCGTGGGCGGTGTGCTGATCGCGTCATGCGTCTACTTCACCGTGCGCGCGCCCGGCTTCTCCGTGCACGAATTCCTCATCACCGTGTTCCTGTTTCTCACCGCGCCCGTGTCGGCGCACCTGCTGGTGAAGGCGGCAATGCATCTGGCGCGGGGCGTAAATTAGGGACCGACCGCGAATTGGAAAGACGCCTGATCGATGTCGCGAACTCCACAATCGTTGCCCGTCCCCGTTTTTCAATGAAGCTGTTGCACCTTGTTGCGTATCCTTCCCCGCGATGGCTGATTGTTTCGGCGATCGCCTGCGTCCTGCTTTTCTTCGCCACGATTCCGATGCCCCGCGAGGATGGTCATCTCGCGGGCTCAGACGGTCTGTACTATTTCTCCATTCTGCGTTCATCGGTGCTTGACGGCGATCTTGACTTCAGCAACGACTATCAGCTGCTCGGTGTCGATGCCCCGGTCACGACGACCGGACACAAGGCTAATCCCTATGCCGTTGGCGCGGCCATCCTGTGGCTGCCGTTTTTTGTTGGTGCCCACGCAATAGCGCTCGCGATGAACGCTGTCGGTGTGCCGGTAAGCACATCTGGCGTAGGTTATCTTTACGAAGGCGCAATCTGTTTCGCGACGGTAATATATTCCCTGATCGGCCTATGGCTGACCTACTTGGTGATCAGGCGCGCCGATATCGGTGACAAGTCATCGGCTGCAGCAGCCATTCTCGCGCTCTGGTGGGCGTCCAACGCGGTCTACTACGCGATTGTCGAGCCGTCAATGACGCATGGCCTCACCATTTTCAGCGTCGCGTTGTTTCTGTTCTGCTGGTATCCGCCGCAGCAGGAACGCTCCTTCGTGAAATGGGCTCTTCTCGGCCTTTGCACGGCGATCGTGGCGCTTACGCGGTGGCAAGACGGCGTGATCGTACTGCTGCCCTTGTCGGAATGGGTCTGGCGCGCATGGCGAAAAAAGGAGTCGCAGTTTCAGCTCGCGGCGAAGGGCATCGTTTTCGCCCTGGTTTTCTCGGTGGCGTTTTTGCCGCAGATCATCATGTGGAAAGTAGTCTACGGTCAGTATCTGACCATCCCGCAGGGTGATGGATTCATGCAATGGCTCGACCCCCATCCATGGCTCGTACTGTTCTCCAGCCGGCACGGTCTGCTGTCTTGGCATCCGATATTCGCTTTACCGCTGCTGGGACTTTGGCCGCTTTACCGGAAAGACAAGGTCCTCGCCGCCGCCGTTTTCGCAATGTTTGTCTGTGCGGTGTACGTCAATGGCGCAACCGTAAACTGGGGTGGAGGTCACGCCTACGGCGCGCGTCGCTTCATCAGTCTGGTGCCGTTCCTGGCGCTCCCGCTGACGGCATTCATTGCGATACTCAAGCCAGGCGGAAGCTTGACGCGTGAACGCCTGGCATGCGTCGTGCTCGTTTTGATCGTGTGGAACGCGCTGTGCGTGCTGCAATATCGATTCGGTGGTATCGACCGCAAAGGGGATCTCACCGCAAGGCAAATGACGACTGACCGCCTGCTGATGCCCATTACGTTGTTGAAAAAATTCGCGAAATGGCCTACGTAAATCAGGCACAGACCACGAATTCGAAAGTGGCCCGATCGGCGACGCAAATTCTACAACTTGGTCGGTCCCCGATTTCCCTATTTGGCTGCGGCCGGTCGCGCTGCCGGTTGCGTTGGGAATAATCGAAACCATTCCAGCGCCGCGCGCAACGGCCCCGGGTCGACATCGTGCGCCCCCGGAAAATACTCGATCCGGACATTTTTGAATCCCACGCGCTTCACGTCGGCGAAAACGCCCTGATGATCGGCCGGCGTGGAGATTTCATCTTGTTCTCCCGATTGCAGGAAGACGGGAACGCGTCTGAATGCATCGTTCAGGACATTGAAATGCCGGGCCGCGGGTACCAGCGTGTCCGTGCTGATGCCGGCAAGGTAAATCCCGATGACAGTGCGGCCTTGACTTGCAAAGGCTGCCGCAAGCCAGCCGGAGTACTTCGCGCCACCCGAGAAGCCACCGAAGGCAAGAGGCGCGTTGCTGGCCCCGGGCCATTGCCGGCCCAATACGGCCAGTGCAGCCGTGTTGAGTGCCAGGCGCAAGGGGACGTCGTCCTGCTCGACGGTGACTTCCACCGCCGGGTCGGCAGCCACCACAATCCATCCAGCTTTGGTTGCGACGTCTGCGTAGGAGGCGAGCAGGCGGCGGCTTGAATTGAATTGGGGATCGGAGGTTGCGCTGATGACCAGCACCGGCCAATCGTGCGCCATGTCCAGATTTGCCGGCGCGGCGATCATGACCAGCGCATGGGTGACCGGTGACAGCTGGCCGCGTCCCGCCATTTGCCGAAGCGCGGGAGGCAGCTCGACGTTGAATTCGCTCAAGGCTCCGGGTTGCAGTCCAGCAGCGGCGAACGACGAAGATGGAACAAGCAACAACGGCAGAAGCACGAGAAATCGTTTCATGAATGCCAGGATCTCCGAAAATGTGTGCAACAGGTTACAGCAAGTGTCATCAGTCGTCGGTACTATTGTTTACAATGGCTCAGTGTTGCCAATTCTCCTGCCCGGTCGATCATGACGCAAGTTCCCGCAACCCAATACGCGCAAAGTGGCGAGGTCAGCATCGCCTATCAGGTCACGGGCAACGGCCCGGTCGATTTGATCTTGACACCCGGATTTGTGTCGCATCTCGATTGTTCCTGGGAAGAGCCGTCGTTTGCCCGCTGTCTCCAGCGCCTTGCGTCGTTCTGCCGTTTGATCCAGTTCGACAAACGGGGGACGGGACTTTCGGATCGGGAAGCCGGCATTCCGTCGCTGGAGCAGCGGATGGACGACATTCGGGCGGTGCTTGACAGCGCGGGCAGCCGGCGCGCCTCCATTCTCGGGGTTTCGGAAGGCGGACCCATGAGCGCGTTGTTCGCCGCTACATATCCTGCGCGCACCGAAGCACTGATCCTCTACGGCACCTATGCGCGAACGGCTTGGGCGCCGGACTATCCCTGGGGGAGTCGGATCGACAACGCCGATGCCCGCGATGAGGAAACGCGCAAGACCTGGGGCAGCCCCGCGTCGATTCGCAGCATGTTGGCAGGCTGGTTGGCGCCCTCGATGGCCAATGACGAGCGCTTTTGCGAGTGGATGGGCAAGTTCACTCGCCTGGCCGCAAGCCCGGGGGCCGCAGTTGCACTCCGGCGGATGAATCGTTCAATCGACGTGCGGGACATCCTGCCATCGATCCATGTGCCGACGTTGGTATTGCGGCGCGTCGAAGACCCGGTTTCTCCGCTGGAAGCCTGTCGTTATCTCGTAGACCATATTCCCGGCGCGAAATACGTCGAATTGCCGGGCCGCGACCACATGTACTTCGTCGGCGATGCGGACGCCTTCGTCGACGAGATCCAGGAATTCCTCACCGGTGCAAGGTCGGCGCCGGTACCCGACCGGATACTGGCGACGGTCCTGCTCACCGACATCGCCGATTCAACCCGGCGCGCAGCCGAGTCAGGAGACCAGCGTTGGCGTGAATTGCTGGGCAATCACAATGCGCTCGCGCAGAAGGCCATAGCGCGATTTCGCGGACGCGCGGTCAAGAGCACCGGCGACGGCTTTCTCGCCACGTTCGATGGCCCAGCGCGGGCAGTAAAATGCGCCTTTGCGATTCGCGACGAGTCCCGCCAACTCGGTCTCGCGATCCGCGCCGGATTGCATACGGGCGAGATCGAATTGATCGGCGACGACATCGGCGGCATCGCGGTGCATATTGCAGCGCGCGTAGCCGCGACAGCGCAGGCTGACGAAGTGTGGACCTC
>JAYTIR010000204.1:0-2039 GCA_043731765.1 Burkholderiales bacterium | reverse complement strand
TCGACCTCCACGCCCGGCCGCACCGAGGCGAGTTTGTCGCCGGTCATGCGCACCACCTCGCCGGCGAAGAACCGGAAGATCTGCCCGGCGCGCATCGCCTCGCCGATGCCCTCCGGTAGTGTCTTGCCTTCCTCGCGCGACAACAGCGTGCCGAGTTCGTCCTTGCGGGCGATGATTTCGCTGCCGGCACGGTCGAGAATGTTGGCGCGCTCCTGGATCGAGCCCGTCGACCATGCGGGAAAGGCCTTTTTCGCCGCGGCAATGGCGGCGCGCGTTTGCTCGACGTCGGCTTGCGCGTACTCGCCGATCACATCGCCAATGTCCGATGGATTGCGATTCGCCGTCACGGTTTTTCCGGCAACCCACTCGCCGGCGATGTAGTTCTTGAAAAGTTCGGCCATGATGAAATTCCGGTTGACTAAAGCAAGCGACGCCGCGCGAGGTTTCGCATCAGCGCGCCTGCGCCGAAGGTCCACGGTGGGATTCTGTCGGTATGATTGACGCGGTTGACGAGCGCGCCGAGGGTCGGAGTCGCGACGGTGACGATGTCGCCGACGACGTGCGTGAAACCCTTACCCGGACCCAGGCGATCCTTGGTCGGCGCGAACATCGTGCCCAGGAACAGCATCAGCCCGTCGGGATATTGGTGGTTGGAACCGATCGCCTGGCTCACCAGGTCGAGCGGATCGCGGCTGATCATCGCCATCGAACTGGCGCCCGTCAATTCGAAACCTTCGGGGCCATCGACGCGCATCGCAAGATCGCAGCGGCGGACGTCATCGATTCCGAAGTGCCCGTCGAACAAGCGGATGAAGGGTCCGATCGCGCACGAGGCATTGTTGTCTTTGGCCTTGCCCAGCAGGAGCGCGCTGCGGCCCTCGAAATCCCGCAGGTTGACGTCGTTGCCGAGAGCCGCGCCCACGGTGCGGCCCTTGTTGCTCACCGCCAGGACGATTTCCGGTTCCGGATTGTTCCACTCCGATTTTGGATGAATGCCGACCTCGGCACCCAGTCCCACTGCCGACATCGGCTGCGACTTGGTGAAGATTTCCGCGTCGGGGCCGATGCCCACTTCGAGATATTGCGACCACGCGCCCTGCCGGATAAGCGCCTCCTTCACCTGCATCGCCTCAGGCGAGCCGGGCCGTATCTTCGACAGGTTGTCGCCGATCACCGCGACAATTTCGCGGCGGACGGACTCCGCTTTCGCCGCGTCGCCGCGCGCCTGTTCCTCGATCACGCGTTCGAGCGTGCTGGAAACAAACGTGACGCCGCTCGCCTTCAGCGCCTGGAGGTCGCAGGGCGCGAGTAGCCAAGGCCGTGCCGGATCGCGCGCGTCGTGCGCGGAGTTGGCAAGGACATCCACGGTCGAGGCCAGCCGCGGCAAGGTTCCCGCCGCGCGAATTACCGCAATCGGGTCGTCGCGATTGAGCAACTGGCTTGACGTCGCGGCCACGGCGGAGAGGTCGTAGATGCCGTCGGCCTGCACGCGAACGAGCACCGGGCCTTCGAGCGCTGCCATGAAGACGCGTCC
The DNA here is from genome assembly GCA_043731765.1 of Burkholderiales bacterium. Taxonomy (GTDB): domain Bacteria; phylum Pseudomonadota; class Gammaproteobacteria; order Burkholderiales; family Casimicrobiaceae; genus VBCG01. Next base: position 505 of record JAYTIR010000204.1, on the reverse strand, counting down.
GATGAGCACGGCGCGGTCGTGGTCCTCGGGCAGGCAGTTTGCAACGTCAAGCTTCATGGTCACCAGGTGGCGCGACCTCCGGACAGATCGAACACCGCGCCGGTCGCGAACGAACAGTCATCAGAACAAAGCCATGCAACCTGCGCCGCGATCTCCTCCACGAGTACGAAGCGGCGCATCGGAATGCGGTCCAGGATCTCCTCCCGGCGCTCGCGCGTCAGACCCTCGGCCATCGCAGTTTCGCAGATCGCGGGTGTGATCGCGTTCACGAGGATACCCGACTCCGCGAGTTCCTTCCCAAGGGTCTTGGTCAGCGCAATGAGACCGGCCTTGGAGGCGGCGTACGCGGCGGCCCGCGGCATGCCCTCCTTGGCCTGGATGGAGGACACGAAGACGATGCGTCCTCGGTTGGCAGACGGCCGGTTGGCGAGCATCAGCGGGACGATCACGCGGCTGCAGATGAACGCACCGGTGAGGTTGACGTCGAGTACCCGTCGGAAGGCCG
>JAYTIR010000203.1:0-4288 GCA_043731765.1 Burkholderiales bacterium | reverse complement strand
GTCGCCCGCGCACGAAATGCCGTAGATGGGCGGCAGCGCGAGCGCCGCGAGAATGCGCGTGTTGGCCGGCAGCAGCGGCGCGACGGTGTAGCCACCCGGCGCCTGCCACGCGAACGCCTGGCCGTCGTGCCCGACGAGTTCGCCGTCCCATGCGAACACGCGGAAGAAATGGAGTTCGACGTGCGCGTGCGGGTAGACGAATTCCTGGATGAACCACGGCGATGCGCGGCGGACCACGATGCCCAATTCTTCGCGCAATTCGCGGATCAGCGCCTCGCGCGGCGCTTCGCCGGGCTCGAGCTTGCCGCCCGGGAATTCCCAATAGCCCGCGTAGGCCCTGCCGACAGGACGCTGCGCGAGAAGCACCGCACCGTCGCCGCGCAATAGGACGGCCGCGGCCACGCGAACGACGTCACCGCTCAACGTTTCGCCGGAGGCGTATGGTCGCCGGCGTAGTTCTTCGCAAACTGCCACGCCACGCGGCCGCTGCGGGAGCCGCGCGCAAGCGCCCATTGCAGGGCTTCCTGCGTGCGTGCATGCGCGTCGCGCGCGCTGGCGGGCGCCTTCGCGCCAAAATGGACGAGCCAGCCCGCAACCGCGGCGAGGTAATCATCCTGGCCGAAGGGATAGAACGAGATCCACAGCCCGAACCGCTCCGACAGCGAAATTTTTTCCTCCACCGATTCACCGGGATGCACTTCCTCGCCGACATGCCTCGTCTCGAGGTTTTCGCTGAAATATTCGGGAAGCATGTGGCGACGGTTTGATGTCGCATAAATGAGCACGTTGTCGGCGCCCCCCGCGATGGAGCCGTCGAGCATCACCTTCAGCGCCCGGTAACCGGACTCGCCGGCATCGAACGTGAGATCGTCGCAGAATACGATGAAGCGCTCGGGGCGGCCTTCGACCCGGTCCGCGATGTCGGGCAAGTCGGTGAGATCACCCTTTTCGACCTCGATGAGACGCAGGCCGCGAGCGGCGTACCTGGCGAGCATTGCCTTGACCAGCGACGACTTCCCGGTGCCGCGCGAGCCCGTCAGGAGCACGTTGTTGGCGGGAAGCCCCGCGACAAAATGTTTCGTGTTGCGGTCGATGGCGCGTTTCTGTTCGTCGACCGCGACCAGGTCGTCGAGCCGGATGACGTGCGGGTGCGCGATTCCCTGGAGATAGGTTCGCCCTTCGTGCTTGCGCCAGCGCGCGGCGGTAACTTTTTTCCAGTCCGGATCAGGCAAGGCCGGCGGCAACAGCGCCTCGACGCGGGCCAGCACGCTTTCGGTGCGCGCGACCAGTGCGGCGAGGTCCTTTGCCATCTCAGGACCGGTAATCCGCATTGATGGAAACGTACTCGTGCGAAAAATCGCACGTCCACACGGTGGCGGCGGCCTTGCCGCGCCCCAGGTCAACGCGCACGCCAATCTCTTCCTGCTTCATCACGCGCTGGCCGTCTTCCTCGCGATAGCTTGCCGCGCGGCCGCCGCGGTCGACCACCAGCACTTCATCGAGCCAGAACGAGATGCCGGCAGGATCGGTGTCGGCTGACGCCGCATTGCCGATCGCGCACACGATGCGCCCCAGGTTGGGGTCGGACGCAAAGAACGCGGTCTTGACCAATGGCGAGTGCGCGATGCCGAACGCGATGCGCTTGCATTCGTCCGCCGACTTGCCGCCCTCGACCCGAATCGCGATGAATTTGGTCGCGCCTTCGCCGTCGCGGACGATGGCCTGCGCCAGCGCGACCGCAACCTCTTCGATTGCTGCGCGGATGGGCATCAACCGCGGATCGCCTGAAGCGGAAATTGGTGCGATGGCTGCCTTGCCCGTCGCGGCGATCACAAAGCTGTCGTTGGTGGAAGTATCGCCATCGACGGTGGCACCGTTGAACGAAACGTCGGCGACCTCGCGCGCAACCTGCGCGAGAAGCACCGCTGCGATGGGCGCATCGGTCGCGATGAAGGACAGCATCGTCGCCATGTCGGGGTGGATCATCCCCGCGCCCTTCGCGATTCCCGTGACCGTCACCGGAACGCCGCCGACGTCGACCCGGCGCGAGGCGGCCTTGGGCACCGTGTCCGTCGTCATGATGGCATTGGCCGCGGCGAACCAGCCATTCGCGCGCGTCGCAGCGCGTGCCGCGGGCAACCCCTGGATGATTTTTTCCGTCGGCAGCGGTTCCATGATGACGCCGGTGGAAAACGGCAGGACTTCCTCCGGTGCGCAGTCGATGAGACGCGCCACCGCGACGCATTCGGCGCGCGCATCCGCGAGCCCGCGTTCGCCGGTGCCCGCGTTCGCATTGCCGGCATTGACGACCAACGCGCGAAAATCGCTTGCCGTAGCGTGCTGCCGCGAAAGATGATCGCGACACACGATGACCGGCGCGGCGCAGAAACGATTCCGGGTAAACACGCCGGCTGCTACCGTGCCGCGGTCGCACAGAACAAGCAGGACGTCGTCGCGCGTCCAGTTCTTGATTTTCGCGGCAGTCGCGCCCAGCACTATCCCGCGTACGGGCAGCAGCGATTCGGCGGTGGGGGGCGTGTAGTTGACAGGCATTGGGGTCAGCGACGACTTTTCCTGGCTGCGCTCCGCATCATGCACCGATACGCCGAAAAGTCGTCTCTGACCCCATCTCGGTCTTAAATCCGCCCGTGGCAGTGCTTGTATTTCTTTCCGGAGCCACACGGACACATGTCATTGCGCCCGACTTTCTCGCCGGCGCGCGTAAACGGCGGCGGCGGCGCCAGCGCGACGGCGCCGTCAGGTGTCGCAGGAGCGAGCGCCTCGTCATAACCGGCGTGCTGGTATTTCACATTGGAAACGGGTTCCGCCGCCTCGACCGCCTGCACATCCTGTTCGGAGCGAACAGTGACGGTCAGCACGACTTTCACCACGTCCTGCTTGATCCGGTCGAGCATGTCGGAGAAGAGCTCGAACGCCTCGCGCTTGTATTCCTGCTTGGGGTTTTTCTGCGCATAGCCACGCAGGTGGATGCCCTGGCGCAGGTGGTCGAGCGCCGCCAGATGGTCGCGCCAATGGTGGTCGAGTGTCTGCAGCATCAGGCTGCGCTCGAACTGACGCATGAGTTCGGGGCCCACGCGGGTCTCGCGTTCGCGCCACGCAGCCTCGGCTTGGTCGACGATCCGCTCGCGCATCGTCTCGTCGCTGAGTTCGGCATCGTCTTTCATCCATTCGGCAATCGGCGCGTCAATCTGATATTCGCCGGCCAGCACACTGGTCAGCGCCGGTACGTCCCATTGCTCCTCGACCGATTCCGGCGGCACGTGAATCTTGACCGTATCCTCCACCTGGCCGCGGACCATGTTGCGGATGGTGTCGGCGATGTCCTCGCCCTCGAGCAATTCGTTGCGCTGCTGGTAGATCACGCGGCGCTGGTCGTTGGCCACGTCGTCGTACTCCAGCAACTGCTTGCGGATGTCGAAATTGCGCGACTCCACGCGATTCTGCGCCTTGGCGATCGACCGATTGACGATCGGATGCTCGATGGGCTCGCCATCGGGCATCTTCAGTTTTTGCATGATCGTGCCCAGGCGTTCGCCGCCAAAGATGCGCAGCAGCGGATCCTCGAGCGACAGGTGGAAGCGCGAACTGCCGGGGTCGCCCTGCCGTCCCGCGCGTCCGCGCAGCTGGTTGTCGATCCGGCGCGACTCGTGCCGCTCGGTGCCGACGATGTGCAGCCCGCCCGCCTTGACCACGCTGTTGTGGCGGACCTGCCAATCGGCGCGCATCTTGTCGATCTCGCGCTCCTTCTCCGTCGGCAACAGCGCCTCGTCGTCGCGGATCTTGAGAATCAGTGGTTCGAGCGTGCCGCCCAGCACAATGTCGGTGCCGCGGCCGGCCATGTTCGTGGCAATGGTGATGGCGCTGGTCTTGCCGGCCTGCGCGATGATCTCCGCCTCGCGCGCGTGCTGCTTCGCATTCAGCACCTGGTGCGGAAGCTTTTCCTTTTCGAGAAAACCCGACAGCAGTTCCGAGTTCTCGATCGACGTGGTTCCGACCAGCACCGGCTGGCCGCGCGCGAAACAATCCTTGATGTCATCGGTGATCGCGTCAACTTTTTCCTGGAAGGTGCGGAAGACCAGATCATTCTCGTCCTTGCGCACCATCGGCTGGTGCGTCGGAACGACCACCGTTTCCAGGTGATAGATCTGCTGGAACTCGAAGGCTTCCGTGTCGGCTGTGCCGGTCATGCCGGCCAGCTTGCCGTACATGCGGAAATAATTCTGGAACGTGATCGAGGCCAGCGTCTGGTTCTCGCGCTGGATGCTGA
>JAYTIR010000202.1:0-2387 GCA_043731765.1 Burkholderiales bacterium | reverse complement strand
TTCTGCGTTGGGCCGGATCTTCGCATCGCCGACGCCGAGGTCGAACAGGATCGCCGCAGGAACGATGGGTACATGCGCGACACCGACGTCGAATCCGATTTTGCGTTCTTCCAGATAGCGGACGACGCCGGTCGCCGCTTCCAGTCCAAACGCGCTGCCGCCCGAGAGCAGAATGGCATGGACCTTTTCGACGAGATTCGTCGGATTGAGCAGGTCGGTTTCACGCGTGCCTGGTGCCGATCCGCGGACGTCGACGCCGCCCACCGCCCCCTCTTCGGTGATGATCACCGTGCAACCGGTCGGCCGTCGCGCATCGGTAAAGTGGCCGACCTTGACGCCCGCGACGTCGGTGATCGCGCCGCCGACGGTTGCGGCTACGGATTGCGCGATGGCCATTTGATTTTCCGCGAAGTTGGCGCCCAATGCCGCGACTGCGGCGCTGCCTGTAAGGAAATCCCGACGTTCCATGCGTTCACTCCTACGTTCTGGGTCACCCCGCGTTGACCGCCTAAACCTTGTGGACCAGTCGCTATTGTGCCGCGACCCAGGGACTCGTGTCCTGCGGTCCTTCGATTTCGTAGCGGTAGGTGATGACGGCACGGCGGGCTTTGCGGATGAAGGCGCCCGAACCCTTGACGCGTACCGAGACAATCGTCGACAGGCTGGATTGTCCCAGCGTCGGTGCCATCACGGCGATTTCCGGGCAGCCATCGAATTCGGCGATCCCGACCCAGGTCGCGCCTTCGAGCTGCTCGCAACGCTTGAATGCCTGGAACGCGCGCAGCCGCCAGCCATTCTGCAACACCTTGCCCTGGAAAAGACGGTGTTCGCAGACGCTGTCGCCGAAGCCATTTTCAAAGCTGGATACGACCGAGAATGTCTGTGGAGGCTCGCCGCCCAACGCGTCGACGCCGCACCGCGACCCGAATCCCTTTTCGAACATCTGGAAGCCGGAACCCGTTTGCCGGGCGATCGAGAATTCGTGCGCGCCCAGGCCCAGCACTGCCGTCTGGGCGAGCGTCGGCCCGCTGCACAGCAGCGCGAGCACCGACAAGGTTCGCATCAGGGACAAGAGGTTCTGGTTTCTGGAAGAGTCCAACGCAGCGACGCATTCTAGCCGATATTCCCATCCACCCGACCCGGCGGATGCGGCAAACGCAGCGCCACTTCTTGGGTACTATGCGTTGCAGATTCCTTCGACGTTGAGGCCGAGCGTCGACTCGATCGCGTCGCCGGCGAATGCCGATGCGAGCAGCAGGTGGCGCCCGGCGGCGCGAACCGGAATGCCGTCGAACACAAGAGTCTGCTCGGCGCCGGCCGTCATCAGAATCGTTCGCGTTCCGCTGAATACCAGGTCGCCATCGGCTTCGCGCAGGACCAGTTGAATGCGCGCGTTGCCATGATATGTGCGGGCGGGTTTGACGAACACGCGAATCTCATTGCAGGCGCCCAGCTTGAGATCGGCGCCGCTCGCGAGCGATACGCCGTCGATGCCCACGTTGGGCACGTCAACGCCCGGCACTGCGAACAAGGACATGGCGAAAAGGCTCGAGGCGAGGAACCGGCTGTCGGTCACGGATGGTACCTCCTGGTACGCGATGACCCATGGTAGGCGCGCCCCGGCCCTGGTGCCATACCGCGAACGCGGTACAGCCCGGGCGACAAGAGCGCGCCTTTAGCGCAGCGGGAGGCCGAGCGTCACCCGCGTGCCCTGCGGCCCGCCGTCGATCGCGAAGCTGCCCCCGACCGCTTCGGCACGGCGGCGCATGTTGCCCAGCCCGCGCCCCATCGGGCGATTTCGTCCATGCGCTTCGGCCGCCTCCGAGCCGAACCCGCGACCGTCGTCGGCGACCGTGATCAGCGCTTCATGCGTCAGCGCGTCGATTTCGGTGGTCACGGTGATGCGGGTCGCACGGGCATGTTTGAGCACATTGGTCAGCGCTTCCTGCAGCACGCGCAGGATGTGGAGGACATTGCGCGGTGTCAGGTTGGGCAACGGCGGCAACTCGCGCACTTGCCACACCAGGCGGATGCCCGCGACGTTCAGCCGCGGTTCGAGCCGGTAGCGCAGCGAACCGAGCAGCGTCAGCAAATCGTCGTCGATCGGCTCCATCGAGTCGATCACCAGCCGCAAGTCATCGATGCACTCTCGAACGATTTGCGCGACATCGGCCGGCGCGGCCTTGCCGCCTTCCAGCGCGGCCAGCGCCGTAATCAACTGCCCGCCGACGCCGTCATGCATGTCGCGCATCAGCCGTTGTCGTTCCTCGGCCAGCGCGTGCAGTTTTTCCGCCTGCGCCAGCCGTGAATAGTTGGCTTCCAGCGCCGCACTCTTCTCGGCCACGCGTGCCTCGAGCTCGCGATTCAGGGTCTCGACTTCGGCCAGC
>JAYTIR010000201.1:0-5746 GCA_043731765.1 Burkholderiales bacterium | reverse complement strand
CTTCCCGTTCACGGCGGCGGCGGTAGCGTGGTTGCGCGGCAGCGGCATCGGAGTCCGCTCACGCCAGGTATTGCTGGCGGGATCGTACTCCTCGACTGTTCCCGCCGACTTATGCGGCCGCGCCGGGTGAACGTCCGTGGCGTTGCCGGCCGCGACGGCGCCGCCGATGACATAGATCTTGTTGCCCACAACGGCTGCATTGGCCGCGCCGCGCTTGGTCGGCAATGGCGCAAGCGCTTTCCACGCGTCGGCGGTCGGATCGTATTCCCACGCGTTGTCGATCGGAACCCAAGCCGGTGGACCGGACTGCGGCAGCACGAAGCCGCCGAACGCGTAGATCTTGCCGTTATATTCGGCGAGCGCGACATGGTGGGAAGGCAGTGCCATCGGCTTCTTTTTGTTCCATTTGTCGCCGGCCGGGTCGTATTCATAGACCAGGGCACGGGGTTTCCAACCGGGTGCAAGGCCGGCGAACACGTACAACTTTCCGTTGGCCGCCGCGCCCAGCAGTTCCTCTGATGGTTCGGGAAACGGCGCCAGCTTGGTCCACTTGCCCTGGGCCCAAACAGCGCTCGCCAAGGACAGGCTGATCGCCAGGCCGATGATCAATGCGGCCACGTACCTTCCGCCAGCGCCGATCACTCCGCTACTTGCTCGTTTCATCCGCTCCTCCTTCATTTCGTGGATGTGTCTTCTTGCGGGAACCCATTGTGTTGCCGCAAGACCGGCCCATCACCGAGTATCAAGAAAATGCATGACGACTGAACTCTCTAGACTGTCGTTCGTTTCAGTCAATGGCATTAGATCATTCTGAGCCGAGGGCGGCAACGAGTGCCGGAGTTCGTGGCTAACGCTTGCGCCGGCGGCGTGGAAATTTCGTAGCGCGCCCGGTGCGGGCCATTTCCTCCAGCACCGCGCACACCGCGGCGGTATCCTCGTCGCCGCGACCCATGGCCATGGCCGCGGTGTAGAACGGCGCGCTCGCCAGGAGCAGCGGCGTGGGACAGTTGATCGAACGCGCGTAGTCGCTTATGATCGTCATGTCTTTCTGCCACACCGCGACTTTCATCGTCGCCTCCGAGTAATCACCCTTGACCATCATCGGGCCGCGCACTTCAAGCATCCGGGAAGTTCCGGCGCCATTGGCAATCACCTTGAGCACCTGCGCGGGATCCAACCCCGATTTGATCCCGAGGACCATGGCCTCAGCCGCAGCCACGTTATGAATCGCAACCAGAAGGTTGGCGATGAATTTCATCTTCGAGCCATCGCCGAACGGACCGATCAGGTAATGGGCTCGGGCGAAGCCTTCGAAAACCGGAATGCATTGGTTGTAGTCGCTCTTCGCCCCGCTGGCCAGGACGACCAGGTCTTTGGTTCGCGCCTGCGCGCCCGTGCCGCTCAGGGGGCAGTCGAGCAAAGTGATCCGGCGATGCGCAAGGCGCTTCTTCGCGGCTTGCTTGACCTCGATCGGCAGGGTGCTGGTTTCGATGACTATCTGGCCCGCGTGCCCGACCGCGGTGAGCTCTTCGCTGACCTCTGTCAGCGCCTCGGCGGAGGGCAGCGAGGTGACAATGATGGGCACGCGTTTGCCGATCTCCTGGCCTCCTCCCAGCGGATGTCCGCCCGCACGTTTGAGCGCCGCCCGGCGCGCGGCGACCTTGTCGTATCCGAACACCGTAAATCCGGCTTTGACCAGATTGGCCGACAGCGCGGAGCCCATGATGCCGAGACCGATCATTCCGACTTCACTGGCTGGCATTTACTCTTCTTTCCCGAAATAGATACAGCCTGCACGGTAGATGCGGGTTCGGCGCTTCCGCTGCGCCGGTTTTTTGCCGCTCGCAAATTGGACCCCAACGTGCAGAGCATGTCAAACTCAAGCGCTTTCAGGCTGTTGAAAAGCGTAGCGAGGATGGCCGGCTGCCAGGCGCACCGAGCGCAGAAACCGGAGCGTAGTTTTTCGTACATGCGGATTTCTAGCACCGTCGCATTTGGCAACTAAGGACGCAGATGGCCACCGCAGTAGCTTTTCAGCAGCCTGCGAGCGAAATCAACAATCAGGGAGGCCCAGTGAAAATAGGCATCACCGGCACGGGCAGAATGGGTGCGGCCATCGCGACGCGCCTTCTGGGCCTGGGCCACGAGATAACCGTCTGGAACAGGACCGCGGCCAAGGCGCGCGCGCTTGTCGCGGCCGGAGCCAGCGTGGCGGCAACTCCGGCGGATCTCGCGGGCCAGTGTGAAATGGTGATCAGCATCTTGAGCAACGCGGAGGCGGTCGATGCGGCCTATGGCGGCGCGAACGGTCTGCTCGCGCGCGATGTCGCGGGCAAACTCTTCATCGAAATGAGCACGGTGCGCCCGGAGGCTGCGCGCTCGATCGCGGGCCGGGTCCGCGGCAAGGGTGCGGCGTTGATCGAATGTCCTGTCGGCGGAACGGTCGGCCCGGCGCGGGACGGCAAGCTGTTCGGCTTCGTCGGCGGCGATGCGGCCGACGTGGCGCGCGCGCAGCCCCTGCTCGATCAGATGTGCCGCCGCGTCGAGCATGTCGGTCCCATCGGCGCCGGCGCGAGCATGAAGCTCGCAATCAACCTGCCCCTGATGGTGTTCTGGCAGTCGTTCGGCGAAGCACTGTCGCTGTGCGCGGAGTTGGGCCTGGATCCGGCCCGGCTGGTCGATATTTTCGCCGACACGTCGGGCGGTCCCAATGTCCTTAAAGGGCGCGGGCCGATGATCGTCGCCGCGCTACAGGGCAAGGACACCGGCCCGATCACCTCCGACGTCGACCTGATGCGCAAGGACTTGCGCAGCATGATCGAGGAAGCCGCCGCGCGCGGGATGACGCTGCCGGTTGCCGCAAGCGCGCTGCAATGCTTCGACGAGGCCGCACAGCAAGGCCTCAACGCGAGCGACGCAGTCACGCTGCCGGTCAGGTGGATGCAGCGCGCGCGAAAGATGTAGGCGGTACCCGGTTTATGCTTCGCAACTACAGTTTCAACAACCGCTGCGCATTGCCGTGCAGAATCTTTTCCTTGTCCTCCGGGCTCACCGGCAGGTCGTGCATCCATTGCACGCCCGGCGGGTTGGGCACGAACGGATAGTCCACTGAAAACAGGATCCGGTCCGCGCCCATTTCGAGCAGGCAGCACATCAGCGCCGGGGTGGAGAAATTGCCGCTGGTCGTGATCCAGAAATGCTCGCGGAACACGTCGCGGAACGCGCTCGACCGGTTGCCCTGCCGGCGCAGCGCCATGTCGATGCGCCACGCCGAGAACGGCAGCGACTCGCCGAGATGGCCGAGCACGATCTTGAGGCCGGGATGGGCCTCGAATACGCCGGAGAGCACCATGCGGATACCCTGCGTCGCCGTCTCGACGGTGAAGCCCCAGGCCGCGGTCGCCAGGGTGGGATACTGTTCGAGATAATCGCCGTAGTAGGCGTCCACCACTGCCTTGTGCGGGACGGCCGGGTGCAGGTAGATTGGCACATCGAGCGCCGCGGCGCGCTCGTAGATCGGCCAGAACTTCTGCAGGTCGAGGAATTCGTTCTGCCCGGTGAGGCCGTGCATCATGCCGCCCTTGAAGCCGAGCCTGGTGACGCAGCGCTCGAGCTCGTCGGCCGCCGCAAGCGGGTCGGCCGAGGGCAGAACCGCGAATGCCTTCAGTCTCCCCGGATGGTGCTTGATCGCCGCCAGCAGATTATCGTTGACCTTGCGCGCGATCGGCACCGCTGTTTCCGCATCCAGTCGTTGCACCGCTGGCGCGCCGTGCGAGAGCACCTGAATGTCGATGCCCGCTTCGTCCATTTCCCTGATGCGTATCGTGTCGAGATCGTAGAGACGTTCCTGCAGCCCCGGATCGCGCATCTCGGGACCGCGTCCAGTGAAGTGCTGTGTGAGCTCGCGGTCCCAGTAGTGTTCTTCCAACGCGATGACAGTTGATTTTTTTTTGCCATTGGTCATTACGGATCCCAGGCGCACTGCAATCAATTCAGCTTGATGCCGGCGGCTTTCACGAGCAGCGTGTTTTCGTCCAGCTCTTTTTTGATTAGCGCCTCGAATTCTTCGATCGTCATCGGTAACGGATCAACGCCAAGCGTCCGCATGCGCTCGCGCACCTCGGGCAGTTGCAACGCGGCGTTGAACTCGCGGTGCAGGCGCTGCACGATGTCGCGCGGCGTGCGCGCGGACACCAGCGCTCCGATCCAAAAGTTGTAGTCGGAATTCGGATAGCCCGCCTCCAGGGTGGTCGGCAGACTGGGAAAAAGCGAGGTGCGCCTGGGCGAGCCGACCGCCAGCGCCGTTAACGTACCGGCCTGTACGAACTTTTCGACCGAGAACACCGGCGCGAAGTACAGGTCGGCTCGTCCCGTGAGGACTTCGGTGATCGCTTCCGAAGGCCCTTTCATCGGCAGATTGAGGAAGGTAAGGCCCGCGGACAGGCGAAAGCGCTCGAGATTCATATGGGTCGAGCTGCCGACTCCGGCATTGGCGGCGACGAGTTCTCCGGGCTTGGCTTTGGCGGCGGCGACCAGTTCGGCGAGCGTCTTGTACTTTGCGGGATTCACCACCAGAACGGTCGGCACGGCGCCGAGCATCGCCACCGGCGTGAGCGCCGCCGGATCGAGGGTCCCCGGATTCAGGATCGGGGCGATCGTGAACGCCGACGTATAGACGCTGATGATGTGGCCGTCCGGCTCCGCCCCGGCGACGTATTTTGCCGCGACGACGCCGCCGGCGCCCAACCGGTTCTCCACGATCACCGGCTGCCCGAGACTGGCGGTGAGCTTGTCGGTCAGCATGCGCGCCATCGTGTCGGAGGCCGCGCCCGGCGAGACGCCGGAGACGAGGTGGACTGTTTTGGAAGGAAACGTCTGACCGTAAGCAGGCACGCAGAGAATGAGGAACATACCCGCCAGCAAGATTTTCTTCATATCGACCTCACAGTTGTGGCAATCCGAAAACGTGCGCGAGCCAGTCCGCCGAACGGCTGCGGTACCGGTAGGGACGATTATTCGCGTTGTGGCCGCCGTCTTCCACCATCAGCAGCTCCACCGGGCCGCGGACGCTTTGCGCGAGCCGCTCGGCATGCGCCGCGGGCACCAGGCGATCCTGCCGTCCGGCGACGATGAAAATCGGACACGTGATTTTCACCGCCGCCTCTGCGAGCGTGAGCGTCGCGGCATGTGCTTTCGCTGCAGCGGGCGTTTGCTTGTGGCTCCGCGCCTGAAACGTGTCCCGCGTGAGTTCCGGAAGCGCGTCCCAGATCTCGGCCCAGTCGAACGGTCCCGACAGCGCGATGCACGCCCGGATGCGCGGCTCGTAGGCCGCGGCGCGCGGCGCGTAATAGCCGCCGAGGCTCACGCCCCAGATGCCGATGCGCGAGGCGTCGAGCCCGCCCTGCTGCTCGATCCACTCGACGACTGCGGTCGCGGCGCGCTCGTAGTCGCCGCAGATCGGGATCTCGTACTCCGCCTCGCCCTGGCCCGGCCCGTCAATGGCGAGCACCGCCATCCCGCGCGCCAGGAACGGCTCCGCGTAAGCGTGCAACTCCTCCTTGGTCGAGTCCAGCCCCGGCGCCATGATGAGCACCGGACATTTCGACACGTTGGGCTTCCGCAACACTCCGACCAGCGACTTGCCTGAATACCCGATCTCCACCCGCTCGCCCGGGGGCCGCAGATGAGGCAGCGCGGCGCGGTAGCACTCGACCGACTTCAGGTGCGCGGCGCGCATCTGCGCCGG
>JAYTIR010000200.1:0-2342 GCA_043731765.1 Burkholderiales bacterium | reverse complement strand
CAGAACATCTACGTCAAGTCGAACCTGTCGGGCGAGTTCACGGTCGTCAACGAGCAGCTCGTGCGCGACCTGAAGGAACTGGGTCTGTGGGACGAGGTGATGGTCGCCGATCTCAAGTACTTCGACGGCTCGCTGGCCAAGATCGACCGCGTGCCGGCCGAATTCCGCGAGCTCTACGCCACGGCGTTCGAAGTCGACACCAAGTGGATCATCGAAGCCGGCGCGCGCCGCCAGAAGTGGATCGACCAGGCGCAGAGCCTGAACATCTACATGGCCGGCGCCTCGGGCAAGAAACTGGACGAGACCTACAAACTGGCGTGGGTGCGCGGCCTCAAGACCACGTATTACCTGCGCACGCTGGCAGCCACGTCGGCAGAGAAGTCGACTGGGCGCGGCGGAGAGTTGAACGCCGTGTCGTCCTCTGGCGCGCACATGGGTGCGGCCGCGGGATCGCTCGCTTCCACCAAGGCTACCGTCGCTGAAGATCCGACGGCAAAGATTTGCATGATCGACGACCCGGCGTGCGAGGCGTGTCAGTAGCATCGGTTCGAGGGGGAATGACGATGACGGAAATGACGGAATCGGAAATCAACTGGCCCAGGCAAGCAGCGATCGATCTGATTGCTCTGCCCCGCCAGGACGACCACGACAAGCGGCCCGCGATCGTCTATGGCAAATGGGAGTTCAGCGCACCGCGACTCATGTTCAAGGGAGCGGTGCCGGCCAAGCCCGGTCTCTATGTGATTCAGGTCCTCACCCGGCGCTGGTTCGCGCGGCATTACGAGCCGATCTATTTTGGCGAGAGCTCGAATCTTTACCGGCAATTGTTAGTCGATGGCGTCGGCGAATTTGTGCGATGGCTGATGCATCCCCAGGCGGTGCACGGACTGTTCGTGTCGCACTTCGCGACGACCGGTATGGACAAATGGGCGCGCGAGTTCGCGGTCAATCGACTGCTGGCGCGCTATCGGCCGGATTTGACGCGCTCCGCCGAGGAACTGATGGCAGAGCTGGAAGATCCTCTCGCCGGCAACTGGCGGGAAAATACGGGCGCTAACACCGCCCATGAGGAGTAGCTGACGGCATTCGGTGACCGGGTACGCGCGACAGCAGTGGCGGCAACTAGAAGCGCCACGCGGCGCCCCCGGGCAGGCATGACCCCGCGACCACCCAGACAGGACGCGCCCGCGATGGCGCGAAGGACTTACGGTGGTAAATGAGGGCAAGCGGTACCGAAGGGGCTGACGAACGTGTCGGCCAGGATTGCGGCAGGTTGCGCGATCCGAAGCAGGACGTTGATCTGGGAGGCGCGCGAGAGCAACCGCGCGCCCCATTTTCCCCCAGGCCGGGTTGCCCGGCGTGCACGTTGGAGAAGTACCGTCCACATCGCGAAAGGGAGGTACCAGTTGGCCCACTATGAGTTCGCACCCCGGCATGTGATTGAGGCGCGGTATCTCGGTGATTACAAGGTCTGGCTGGAATTCAACGATGGACGCAAAGGCGTGGTCGATCTTGCGGACGAACTCTACGGCGATGAGCACACGCCGTTACGCGACCGCGATACGTTTGCGCGCTTTTATCTGGACTACGGGCTCGCCTCGATTGCGTGGCTCGACGGCGCCGATTTCGCGCCCGAGTTCCTGTACGAGCGGCTGAAGGCAATGAATTAGCATCAGGAGAAGCACCATGCTGAGTTTCGACGACGATTTCGCGGCCACCCCAACCGCACCCCGCTTAGCCCCGCGCACGCCGGAGACCATCCGCGCGCAGGCCATGGGCAGCATTGGCGGCGGCGTCATGTCGCACGAGCCGGTGCACGACCTCGACGTGGAGAAACAAGCCATGCCGGAAGACTTCCATCGCGTCCGCATCGAAGACAAGCGCGTCATCAATGGCTCCGCCGACGTCAACCAGCTCGTCCCCTTCAAGTACCGCTGGGCGTGGGACAAGTACCTGGCCGGCTGCGCCAACCACTGGATGCCGCAAGAGATCAACATGCAGCGCGACATCGAGCTGTGGAAGAACCCCAACGGCCTGACCGACGACGAGCGCCTGATCGTCAAGCGTAACCTGGGCTTCTTCGTCACCGCCGATTCGCTCGCCGCCAACAACATCGTGCTGGGCACCTATCGCCACATCACCGCGCCCGAGTGCCGGCAGTACCTGCTGCGGCAGGCGTTCGAGGAGGCGATCCACACGCACGCCTACCAGTACATCACGGAGAGTCTGGGTCTCAACGAGGGCGAGATCTTCAACGCGTACCACGAGATCAAGTCGATCAAGGACAAGGACGACTTCCTGATCCCGTTCATCAACGTGCTGACCGATCCGATGTTCAAGAC
>JAYTIR010000199.1:0-1919 GCA_043731765.1 Burkholderiales bacterium | reverse complement strand
GGCGCAGTGGTCGCGAACAGGGTGCCTCAATCGCGGCTATAATGTGGATTCTGCGCAACGCGCACCCGATCAACGGCGGGTCGCCCCGCATTGCATGGTCGTGAATCTGGTCAGGTCCGGAAGGAAGCAGCCAAAGCGAACTCCTGCTAGTGTCGGGATCACGGCTCGCCACCAATTGCTTTTCCGCCCTATCGGCGTGATGCTTCGTTACTCCTCGACCGTGGCCGCTTGTGTATTCAGCAGGTAATTAACACATGAGTTACCAGGTTCTCGCCCGCAAGTGGCGGCCGAAGACATTCGCGGAGCTGTCCGGACAGGAACACGTCGTCACGGCGCTGTCGAACGCGCTGTCACGCGGCCAGCTGCACCACGCGTACTTGCTGACCGGCACGCGGGGCGTCGGCAAGACCACCATCGCGCGGATCCTTGCCAAGAGCCTCAACTGCATCACCAACGGCGTGACGGCGACACCCTGCGGCACATGCGCGGCGTGCGTCGACATCGATGCGGGCCGCTTTGTCGACCTGCTTGAACTCGATGCGGCGTCGCATACCGGCATCGACAATATGCGCGAGATCCTCGACAACGCGCGCTACGCGCCGACCGTGGGCCGCTACAAGGTCTACCTGATCGACGAAGTGCACATGCTGTCGAAGCAGGCCTTCAATTCGATGCTGAAGACGCTGGAGGAGCCGCCGGAGCACGTCAAGTTCGTCCTCGCGACGACCGACCCTCAGAAAATCCCGGTGACGGTGCTCTCGCGCTGCCTGCAGTTCAACCTGAAGCCGCTGTCGCCACAATTGATCGGCGATCGCATCGGCCACATCCTTGCCGCGGAAGGCATCCCCTTCGACGCGGGTGGCGTGGGGCTCATTGCGCGCGCCGCGAGCGGGTCGCTGCGCGACGGTCTGTCGCTGCTCGACCAGGCCATCGCCTATGGGGGCGGCGATGTTGCGGAAAGCGTCGTGCGCACCATGCTGGGCGCCGTCGATCGCGACTACGTTTACCGGATCGCCGATGCGCTCGAAGCCGGCGACGGACCAGCCTTGATGGCCGAGAGCGACGCTCTTGCGGCGCGCGGACTCGCGGCGGCTTCGGCGCTCGAGGAACTGGCGTCGCTGTTTCACCGCATCGCCGTCGTGCAGGCCGTGCCGGCCGCCGCATCGAATTACGACGACGCCGCGCGCCTGACGTCGTTTGCGTCGCGCTTTTCCGCGGAAACCATTCAACTTGCCTACCAGATTTGCGCGCAAGGCCGTGCCGATCTGGCGTTGGCACCTGACGAGGCCACCGGCTTTGCGATGACGCTGTTGCGGCTGCTGGCCTTCGAGCCTGCCGTGTCGTCAACCCCAATCGCGGCCCCACGCGCCGACCGCGCTGCGGCCACCGCATCCGCTTCGCGGCAGGTCGCATCCCTATCGCAGCAGGCGGCGCCCGTGCGCGAGACTGGGCAAGCGCCCAACATTGCCGCGGTGATACCGTTGCCGGTAGCGTCGGCGCCGGTCAAGACCTCGGCGCCTCCTGGCCCGGTGGTCGCGCTTCCCGACGATCCTGCGGCGTGGCCCGGATTCATCGCGTCGCTCAAGTTGACCGGCATGGCGGCGCAGTTGGCTGCGCAGACCGAACTCAAGGCGATCAACAACAACGCGCTGACGCTTGCGTTGCCGGTGGCGCACAAGCACCTGGCCGACAAGGTCTACGCGGACAAGTTGAAGGCGGCACTGGAGCTGGCGACGGGGCGCCGGCTGCTGCTGGCCTTCGAAGTGGGTGCTGCGACCGAATCCTCGCTGGCCGCGACGGAACGGCGCGAACGCGCTGAAGCGAAGGCCAAGGGCGAGGCGGCCTTTCGCGAAGAACCGTTCGTGCGCGATCTGCTCGCCACGTTTGACGGCCAGGTCAAGACCGACACGATCACGCCG
>JAYTIR010000198.1:0-3423 GCA_043731765.1 Burkholderiales bacterium | reverse complement strand
CTGCAATCGGCGCGCAATCGCAGCAGCGTGCTGAGTCCGCTCCTGCACAGTGTCTGGCGCCTTGATCCCGACAGCAAAGATCAAATTCGCGCCTCGCTGACACGCACCTACCGGACGCCGACCTTGTCCAACCTCGTCGCGGTCCCGACCTTGTCGTCTACCTATCCCTCCTTCGGCACCAACACGCCGACGAGCCCGGACAGCGTGGGCAATCCCGATCTCAAGCCGGAACTCGCGTGGGGACTGGACCTCGCGTTGGAACACTACTTCGCTGCTGGCGGTCTGATCAGCGCCAGCGTGTTCTCCCGCAGCATCGACGACCTGATCCGTAACGTTACGACGCTGCAGACGGTGAACTGGTCGCCGCAGCCCAGGTGGGTGTCCACCCCGCAGAACTTCGGCCATGCCACCAGTCGCGGCGTGGAACTGGAAGCGAAGTTCAGGCTTGACGAATTGATCGATGCGGCGCCGAAGTTGACTTTTCGGGGCAACTACAGCCGTTACTGGTCCAGCGTCGACGATGTGCCGGGACCGCACAACCGGCTCGATCAGCAGCCGCGGCAAACCGCCAACCTCGGCCTCGATTACCGGCTGAACATTCTACCCCTCACGCTGGGAGGCAACATCAATTGGACGGACGCGCTCTTCGTGCAGCAAACGCCTTTTCAGGCGTATCGCCAGGGCACCAAGCGCGTCGTCGATGTCTATGCGCTGTGGCGGTTCAATGCCGACATGCAGGTGCGATTGTCGGCGTCGAATCTGCTCGGCGCCGATTATGAAACCGGGACGCAGGAAGTATTCGGGACGACGAACCAACGGGCGGACACCGTCACGAGAACCTATCGTTCGTTCGCTGTGCGCGCGGAAATCCGGTTTTGATCGGGCACTTGAAGGAGATGGGCGTGACGCGGATGTGTTTGATCTTCATGGCTCGAATTTCCTTGCGGTCGAGGCTGGGCGACCGGAAATTGTAGGCGAGAGCAGGGACTGAAGCGCTGCTTTTAGGGGCGTTCGCGATTTCATTTTTGACCTGCGTCGCGCCGGCCGGAAAAATCCGCCATCCGCGATAATGGCTCCTACACACTGAGCCGGGGACCGTCGGAATGCGCAACACGTCACTGCAGGCAGAGAATCGATGATGCACCTCGCCAGCGTCGTCGAGGCTTCGACACGCGCCACCGAAACCGGTAGCCGGCGGGCCAAGCGCGACGCGATCGCCGCCTGCCTGCGCGGCGCGGCGGATGACGAGGTTCGAATCGCGGTCGCGTTTCTCGCGGGCGAGATCAGGCAAGGGCGGATCGGCATTGGTCCAGCCACGCTCAGGGCATTGCGCGGCGGCGCCGCTTCCGCATCCGGTCTGACCGTCATTGAAGTCGATGCGGCATTCACCCGCATCGTCGCGACCACGGGTAAGGGATCGGCGGCTGAACGTGGCGCGCAATTGCAGTCGCTGTTCAGGCGTGCGACGGCAACCGAGCAGGACTTCCTGGTTCGGCTGCTCGTGGGCGAACTGCGCCAGGGCGCGCTCGAGGGCGTGATGATCGAAGCGATTGCCGCCGCCACCGCGATGCCGGCTGCGGATGTGCGGCGCGCGCTGATGCTCTCGGGTGACCTTAGCCTGGTCGCGCACACGGCAGCGACAACCGGAGCGGAGGGACTGGCTCGGTTCACGATCGAATTGATGCGCCCGGTGCAGCCGATGCTCGCGCAGCCGGCGGCGGACATCGCCGACGCGCTCGGTCGGTTGGGAGCCGTCGCGCTCGAATGGAAGCTCGACGGCGCACGGGTACAGGTGCACAAGTCGGGCGACGATGTGCGCGTGTTCACGCGCAACCTCAATGAGGTCACCGCGGCGGTGCCCGAAATCGTGGAGGTCGTGCTCGGATTCGACGCGCAGGAATTGATCCTCGATGGCGAAGCGATCGCGCTGGCGCCGAATGGCGCGCCGCAGCCGTTCCAGGTGACGATGCGGCGTTTCGGCCGCAAGCTCGACATCGAGAAGCTACGCGCCGAGTTGCCGATCGCCGCGTTCTTCTTCGACTGCCTTCGCATCGGCGCGCAGCCGCTGGTCGATTTGCCGACGGCGGAACGCTTCGCCGCGCTCGGCGGCGTCGTGCCATCGCCGCTGATCGTTCCACGGCTGATCACCGGCGACGTCGCTGCGGCGGAGGACTTCTACGCCGATGCGCTGGCGCGCGGCCATGAAGGCGTAATGGCGAAGGCCCTCGATGCGCCGTACGAAGCCGGCGGCCGCGGCGGGAACTGGCTCAAGATCAAGCGCGCACACACGCTGGACCTGGTGGTGCTCGCCGCGGAGTGGGGGAATGGGCGCCGGCAGGGCTGGCTGTCGAACCTGCACCTTGGCGCGCGCGACGCGGCCAACGACGGGTTCGTGATGCTGGGAAAGACCTTCAAGGGAATGACCGATCGATTGCTCGAATGGCAGACGGGCGAACTGCTGGCGCGCGCAGCGCAGCGCGGCGACTATGTCGTTCACGTGCGTCCGGAACTGGTCGTCGAGATCGCGTTCAACGATTTGCAGGCAAGTTCGCAATATCCGGGCGGTCTCGCGCTGCGCTTCGCGCGCGTGAAAGGCTACCGGCCCGACAAGCGTGCCGAAGAGGCCGACACGATCGAGACGGTGCGCGCGATTTACGCTGCGCAGATGGCGCGGGGCGGATAGTGCCGCAATGGCTTCCCTCATTCCCGGCCCCTCTCCCGGGGGGAGAAGGGAGCGTGCTTTCTGCTCCCCCGGGGAGACAGATCGAGGGTGAGGAAGTTTCTTCAATCTCCCCCGGGGAGAGGAACCGAGGGTGAGGGAGTTTGAATGGGCGCTACTCGCTCTGCGGGCTCTGCGGCCGCCACGGATTGCTTATTCTGCACCCTTGCCTGCAAGAAACCGTCCGCTCAATTCTTCCAACCCGAGCGTCTGCAGCACTTCCTGCAACCGCCTCGCCGCACGCTCGCGCGGCAGATTCCGGTAACTGGCGATGATCAATTCGTTCTTGAGCGAATGTTCCCACCCGACCAATTCGGTAACGCTCACCCGATAGCCGTGCGCCTCGAGTTCCAGGCAACGCAGCGCGTTGGTGACCTGGCTCCCGAACTCGCGCGTGTGCAGCGGATGCCGCCATATCTCGGTCAGCGCATCCTGCCGCAATGAACTGCCTTTGCTTCGCGTCAGCGCCGCAGCGACCTCGGCCTGGCAGCAGGGCGCGACGACGATGAACCGTGCCTGCTTCTGCAATGCGAAATGGATCGCGTCGTCGGTCGCGGTATCGCAGGCATGCAGCGCGGTGACTATATCCACAGTCGCGGGAAGTTGCTCCGAGGCGATCGCTTCTGAAACCGGAAAATTCAAGAATGTCATCCGCGAAAAGGCGAGCTTCGTCGCCAGCGCGACGGACTTGGTGACGAGTTCGG
>JAYTIR010000197.1:0-8333 GCA_043731765.1 Burkholderiales bacterium | reverse complement strand
GTCGCCGAAGCACGCCAGCGGGCCGTCAACAAAGATCTCTTCATGGGCGGGTAAATGACGACCCCCACGCTCGCTACGCTCGCTGCCCCCAAGGGGGAGTATCAGTCCCTTGGGACGGCCCGGCGGGCTAGATGAACAACCCCCACGCTCGCTGCGCTCGCTGCCCCCAAGGGGGCGCACCAGTCCCTTGGGACGGCCCGGCGGGACTGGTTCCCCGTTAAAGGAACACTTATGGAACGCGAACGCGCCACCAAATTCATCCACGAACTGCTCGACCTGCTGGTCAAGCAGAAGGGGTCCGATCTTTTCATCACCGCGAACTTCCCGCCGGCGATCAAGGTCGACGGCAAGATCACGCCGGTGTCGAAGACGCAACTTTCGGCGCAGCACACGATCGAGCTGGTGCGCAGCGTGATGAACGACAAGCAGGCGTCGGAATTCGAAGGCACCAAGGAATGCAATTTCGCGATCAGCCCGCCGGGCATCGGCCGCTTCCGCGTCAACGCATTCGTGCAGCAGGCCCGTGTCGGCATGGTGCTGCGCACGATCACCACCGATATCCCGAAGTTCGAGGACCTTGGACTGCCGCCGGTGCTCAAGGACATCATCATGTCCAAGCGCGGAATCATGATGTTCATCGGCGCCACGGGTGCCGGCAAGTCCACGTCGATGGCGTCGCTGCTTGGATATCGCAACGAAAACAGCTACGGCCACATCATCACGATCGAGGACCCGATCGAATTCGTCCATGAGCACCGGAACTGCATCCTCACCCAGCGCGAGGTCGGGGTCGACACCGAAGGCTGGGAGATCGCGCTCAAGAATTCGCTGCGGCAGGCGCCCGACGTCATCCTGATCGGCGAGGTGCGCGAACGCAACACGATGGACTACGCGGTCGCGTTTGCCGAAACCGGCCACCTTTGCCTGACCACGCTGCACGCCAACAGCACGAACCAGGGCCTGGACCGCATCATCAACTTCTTCCCGGAAGAGCGGCGCGCGCAACTGCTGATGGATCTCTCGCTCAACGTTCGCGCGTTCGTCGCGCAACGGCTGATTCCGCGCCGCGACGGCCGCGGCCGCGTGCCGGCGGTGGAAGTGATGCTGAACTCCCCGCTCATTTCCGACCTGATTTTCAAGGGCGACGTGTCCGGCATCAAGGAGATCATGAAGAAGTCGCGCGAGCTGGGGATGCAGACCTTCGACCAGTCGCTGTTCGAACTGTACGAGGCCGGCCTCATCACTTATGAAGATGCGCTGCGCAATGCGGATTCGCTGAATGACCTTCGGCTCGAGATCAAGCTGCATGGCAAGGAAGCGAAGAACCGCAACGTGTTCGCCGGCATCGGCAATCTCGACGTCGTGCCGGAAACGACCGGCAACCAGATATAGTCGGGCGGGCCAAGGTTTCGCGAGCCGCGTTCGCGTCTCGCCGCTAGGGGTTGTGCTAGGCTGTTCCTCCCCCATATTCGGCGCGTGACGCCGCACATCGCCATGGCAGGCCTCGACGCCAAGACCCCGCTTCCCACCGAGATCAAGCTCCACCAGGCCTCGCGGGTCCTCGAGCTCGTGTTTCCGCGCGGCATCGTTTTCCGGCTGCCCTGCGAATTCCTGCGCGTCAATTCGCCCTCGGCGGAAGTGCGCGGACACGGGCCGGGACAGGAAACGCTGCAGGTCGGCAAGCGCGACGTGACGATCACCGACCTGGAGCCCGTCGGACACTACGCGATCCGGCCGTCGTTCTCCGACGGCCACGGCACCGGCATCTACTCATGGGATTACCTCTACGACCTGGGTGTGCGCCAGGACGAACTCTGGCAGCGTTACCTGGCCAGGCTCGAGGCCGCAGGCGCCAGCCGTGACGTGCCCGGCAAGGGCTCAGTTGGCAACTCAGTTGGCAACTCAGTTGACAAATAACGCAATGAACGAAGAGCGCGCGCAATTCGGCTTCGAGGAAGTCTCGCCCGTGGAAAAGACACGCCGGGTCCGTGGCGTATTCGACTCAGTCGCCGACAAGTACGACGTCATGAACGACGTCATGTCGGCAGGACTGCACCGGCTGTGGAAGCGGTTTGCGGTCGAGGTCTCCGGCGTGCGGGCGGGCCAGCGCGTGCTGGACCTGGCGGGCGGCACGGGCGATCTCGCGAATCTGTTCGCCGCGCGCGTCGGCTCGACCGGGACGGTCGTGCATACCGACATCAACGGCGCCATGCTGGCCGAGGGCCGCGACAAGCTGCTCGATGCGGGACGGGTGCTGCCGACGGTCCAGTGCAACGCGGAAGCTCTGCCGTTTCCGGATCGCACGTTCGACGTCGTCTCCATCGCATTCGGGCTGCGCAATGTCACGCGCAAGAACCTGGCACTGGCCGAGATGCGCCGTGTGCTGAAGCCCGGTGGCGTCGCAGTGGTGCTGGAATTCTCCCGCGTGGCCGCGCCGCTCGCGCCTGCCTATGAATGGTACAGTTTCAACGTACTGCCCAGACTGGGCAAGCTGATCGCCAACGACGAGGCAAGTTACCGCTACCTCGCCGAATCCATTCGCGTCCATCCGGACCAGGAAACCTTGAAGCAGATGATGCAAAGTGCAGGCTTCGACACCGTCGAATTTCACAACCTGACGGCGGGCGTGGTCGCGGTTCACGTCGGGCGCGTGTACTGATCGAATTCCGCATCCGCAATTCAGAATGGAGGCATGACATGAAACGATTCCTGATTCTCGCGCTCGCCGCGATCGCCGCACTATCCGTGGTCGCCACCGATTCGGTCGAGGCCGCGCGCTTAGGCGGCGGCCGCAGCTTAGGCGCCCAGCGCCAGGCGACGCCTCCTCCGGCCAACACACCCAACGTCGCGCCCTCGAGCCCTGTCGCTCCGGCACAGGCGCTGCCGCCCAAGGCTGCGCCCGCCGCTTCGGGCGCGTCACGCTGGTTGGGGCCGCTCGCCGGTCTCGCCGCCGGCATCGGTCTGGCCGCACTGCTGTCGCACTTCGGATTGTCCGAAGGCTTCGCGAGCATTCTGATGCTGGCGCTGCTCGTGTTCGCCGGAATTTTCCTGATCCGCATGTTCCTTGCGCGACGCGCGGTCGCACCCGCGCCGATGCAATATGCCGGCGCTGGCGCCGCGCCGGGCGGATCGGCAGCGCAATTTCCGCAGGCCACGCCGGACAATATGAACCGTTTCGAACCGGCATTCGGCGGCAACGCGGCTTCGATGGAAGCGCCAACGACCGGCAAGTTCCCCCCCGGTTTCGATCCGGTGCCCTTCGTGCAGCAGGCCACGCTGCAGTTCAAAAAACTCCAGGCCGCTTATGACACGGGCGACCGCATGGCGCTGGCCGATGTGTTGACGCCGGAGTTATTCGCCGAAATCGACAAGGAAATCGCCGAGCGTGGCACGCACACGCCGACCGAAGTGGCCGCGCTCGAAGCTTCCGTGATCGAGGTGACCACCGAGGGCGATAGCCATTGGGCCAGCGTCCACTTCACAGGCATGACGCGGGAAGATGGCGCGGTGCTCCCGAAACCATTCGATGAGATATGGAACCTGGTCAAGCCCGTTGACGGCAAGTCGGGATGGTTGCTCGCCGGAATCCGGCAATTGGAGTGAAACTCCCCGATCCGGCGGACGCGCCGGCGCAAATCGCCAACCGCATCTTCGAGCAGGAGAGTTGGGCGCAAGACAAACTCGCGGCATTCGCCGGGCGGGTGTTCACACTTTCGGTCGGGCCGCTTTCCACGCGTTTCCGGATAACCGAAGATGGAAAACTCGAATTGGCGACGCCCTCCGCGCCGGCCGATCTCGACCTCGTGGTCTCGCCACTGTCGGTCCCGTCGTTCCTTGCGAACCCCTCGCGCTGGAACGAGTTCGTGCGCGAGGAGGGTGACGCCGCGCTGGGTGGCGCGCTGAAGGACCTTGCACGAACGCTGCCGTGGTTCGTCGAAGCGGCGCTGGCCAAGGCATTGGGTCCATTGGCCGGCCAGCGCGCCGCCGATACCGGGCGCAGGCTGCTCGCGTTTCCTGAATACGCCGCGAAGCGCATCACGGAAGGTGTTTCGAGTTACGCGCGCGACGAGTCCGGTCTGCTAGCACGCGGAGCGGAGTTGCGCCCGCTTTCCGAAGGCATACGCGAAGTCGCGAATCGCGTCGATGCGCTGGAGCAACGATACGAAACATTGTTCGCACGGGTCGGTACAGGCAAACCACGACCACTGCAAAGCTGAGATTTCGTCTGCGCCGGGCTGCCGGCAACTGCCCGCCTGCAGCATGGGTCGCAAGTGCCGCGCGCACCTCCCGTAGAATGCCGACATGATGCGCATTGCCCGCCTGATCCGCATTCACATGGTCGCGCTGCGTTTCGGCCTCGACGAGTTCGTGCTCGGGCACGAGCGGGTGCGTGGACTGCGGCCGTTCGTCAACCGTGTTCTATTCTGGAGAGACCTGTCGCAACCGCGCGGCGTGCGCCTGCGCGAGGCGTTGCAGGCACTGGGGCCGATCTTCGTGAAGTTCGGGCAGATGCTGTCGACCCGCCGCGACCTTCTTCCGCCCGACATCTCCGATGAGCTGGCCAAGCTGCAGGATCGCGTGCCGCCGTTTCCCGCCGAGCAGGTATTGGCAACCCTCGCGCGCGCCTACGGCAAGCCGGTCGAGCAGGTGTTCAAGTCGTTCGACCTCACACCGGTGGCAAGCGCCTCGGTAGCGCAGGTACATTTCGCCGTCCTCCCGGACGGCACGCCGGTCGCCGTCAAAGTTTTGCGGCCCGATATCCACAAAGTCATCGAGCACGACCTCGCGCTGATGCAGACGGCCGCCGGACTCGTCGAGAGGCTGTGGTCCGACGGCAAGCGTTTGCGTCCGCGTGCCGTGGTCGCCGAGTTCGAAAAAACCATTCGCGACGAGCTCGACCTGACGCGCGAGGCCGCAAACTGCTCGCAACTGCGCCGCAATTTCAAGCATTCGCCCCTGTTGCTGGTGCCGGAAGTAGAGTGGGACTGGACCACGGTCGAAGTGCTGGTGATGGAACGCATGGCCGGCATCCCGATCGGCCGCACCGAGGAATTGCTGCGCGCCGGCATCGATCTTCCGACGCTGTCGCGGTCCGGCGTGGAAATTTTCTTCACCCAGGTGTTCCGCGACGGCTTTTTTCATGCCGACATGCACCCAGGAAATATTTTCGTCGCCACCGATGCGACCAACCACGGCAAGTACATAGCACTCGACTTCGGCATCATGGGCACGCTGTCGGAGTCCGACAAGAGCTATCTTGCGCAGAACTTCCTCGCATTCTTTCGCCGCGATTACCACCGGGTGGCGACGGCCCACATCGAAACCGGCTGGGTGCCGGCGGACACGCGCGTGGACGAACTCGAAGCGGAGATCCGCGTCGTCTGCGAGCCGATCTTCGACCGGCCGCTGCGGGAAATCTCGCTGGGCAAGGTGCTCGTGTCGCTGTTCCGCGCGTCGCGCCGCTTCAATATCCAGATCCAGCCGCAGCTCACGCTGCTGCAAAAGACGCTGCTGAACGTCGAGGGCCTGGGCCGGCAACTCGATCCCGACCTCGACCTGTGGGTGACCGCCAAGCCATTCCTCGAGCACTGGATGCAGGAGCAGATCGGGCTGCCCGCCCTGCAGCGGCGGTTGATTGCGGAGGCGCCTTACATTGTCGCCGCATTGCCCGAATTGCCGCGCCTCCTGCACCAGCGGCTGCTGGCGCCCCCGGCGGCCTCGGATACCACAGTCGCAGAGCTCGCAGCCGCGCAGAAGTCGCGCAATCGCTGGCTTGCGGCGATAGCGGTCCTGCTCGTGGTCGTGATCGTTCTGCTGGTCCGGCAGCAGGGGATCCTCTGATCAAATCCCGCGGGGCGCGGCGATTGCCGATACAATTCCGGCGCTGCCCCAACTTGCAAATCTGACCGCGGCTTCCCCATGGCGCTGCTCGAAATTCAGGATGTCACGCGCCGCTTCGGCGACTTCACCGCCGTCGACCGAGTCAGCCTTTCCATCGACGCCGGCGAATTCTTCACGCTGCTGGGCCCATCAGGCTGCGGCAAGACCACGCTCCTGCGGATGATCGCGGGCTTCGACCTTCCCGACGGTGGCCGCATCCTCCTCAATGGCGAAGACCTGGCCGACCGACCGCCCGAGGCGCGGCCGGTGCGCACGGTGTTCCAGAGCTACGCGCTGTTCCCGCACATGACCGTCGAGGGCAACGTCGCATTCCCGCTCAAGATGGCCAGGACCGCGTCCGCGGACATGGGAGGCAAGATCGCGGAGGCGTTGGACGACGTCCGCCTCACTGGATTCGGCAAGCGTTTCCCGCACGAATTGTCGGGAGGCCAGAAGCAACGCGTCGCGATCGCGCGCGCGCTGGTCACTCATCCGGCGGTGCTGTTGCTGGACGAGCCGCTGGCCGCGCTGGATGCGAAACTCCGCGAAGAGATGCAGATCGAACTCATCAACCTGCAGAAAGAGGTCGGCATCACGTTCGTCTATGTCACCCACGACCAGACGGAGGCGCTGGCACTCTCACACCGCATCGCGGTCATGAACAAGGGTCACGTCGAACAAATCGACGCGCCGTCGCGCATCTACAGCTTCCCGACGACGCGCTTCGTCGCCGACTTCATCGGCACCTGCAATCTGCTCACCGGACCGGTGTCCGCGAACGAGGGCGGCATGATCGCCGTCGACGTTCAAGGACTGGGAACGGTGCGGGTTGCCGCATCGTCCGAAATCGCGGTGGGCGCGGAAGGCGCCGTCGCGCTGCGGCCGGAAAAAATCGACCTCCGCGGCACGGCGCCGGAAGCCGCGGCCGACAACCACTTCCGCGGCACGGTGTCGGATTTCCTGTATCACGGTGACGTGACGGTCTACATGGTGGCTACCGAGGGTGGCGCCACCATCGAGGCGCTCTCGGCCAACTCGGCGGCGGGCCGCACCAAATTTCACGAGGTCGGCGACGCAGTCGACTTGAGCTGGCCGGCGGCGGCCGGGCATTTCATCGCCGGATGATGTCCATGAACCGGCGCAGCGTGTGGCTCGGCAAGTGGCTGGTCAGCGGGCCTCCGATCCTTTATCTGCTGCTGTTCTTTGCGATTCCGGCGCTGATCATGGTGCTGGCGTCCTTTCGCACGCCGGGCGAATTCGGCGGATTGGCGCCGCTCATCGACGAAGCGGGCAAGCCCGACCTCAACCTCGAAAGCTATGCGCGCTTCTTCACGGAGCCTGTCTACGCGCAGATCTTCGTCAAGTCGTTCGTGTATGCGTTGGCGACGACGTTGCTCTGCCTCGCGATCGCGTACCCACTTGCCACGTTGATCGCAAAGAGTTCGAAAAGACACCGCGACCTGCTGTTGTTGCTGGTGATACTGCCGTTCTGGTCCAACTTCCTGATCCGCGTCTACGCATGGATGATCGTGCTGGGACCGCAAGCCGCGCTGGCGCGCACGGTCAACGGCCTGCTGGGCTGGTTCGGTGCCGAGCCGGTGTCGCTCCTGTTCAGTTCCTTCGCCGTGCTGGTGTGTCTGGTGTACGTCCACCTGCCCTTCATGGTGCTGCCGCTGTACGCCAACCTGGAAAAACACGACCAGGCGTTGCTCGACGCCGCGCAGGACCTGGGCGCCAACGCGTGGCAACGGTTCTGGCGCATAACCTTTCCGTTGTCGCTGCCCGGCGTCTATGCGGGTGGGGCGCTGGTGTTCATCCCGGCGCTGGGCATATTCGCGATCCCGGACATCCTGGGCGGTCCCGACGACAGCCTCATCGGCAACGTGATCAAGCAGCAGTTCCTCGAGACACGCGACTGGCCGTTCGGCAGCGTGCTCTCCATCGTCCTGACGGTGGCCGCGCTGGCGCTCGCTGGACTGGCGGCATGGGTCGGCGCCCGCAGCACGCGCAGGGAGGCGAGCGGTGCTTAGTTGGCTCACTCGTTGGCTCACTCGTTTGCACAACAGGCGCTCTACTTGGCTGTGGGCGGCGGCGATCGCGGGCTATGCGTTTCTCTACCTGCCGCTGGTCATTGTCGTCGTCTACTCGTTCAACGACTCGCGGCTCAACGCCGAGTGGGTCGGTTTCACGCTGGATTGGTATCGCAAGCTCGCGCGCAACGAGGAAATGCAGATCGCGGCGGCAAACTCCCTCGTCATCGCCTTTGCAACGAGCCTCGTTTCCACCGTGCTGGGTACCATGGCGGGCGTGGCGATGCACCGGTACAAGCTCCGGCTGCTGCCCATCCTCGTCCTGACGCCGATCGCGATCCCGGAAATATTGATGGGCGTGTCGCTCCTCATTTTTTTCGTTCTGCTCGATTTCTCGCTCGGGCTCGTGTCCGTCGCGCTGGC
>JAYTIR010000196.1:0-4864 GCA_043731765.1 Burkholderiales bacterium | reverse complement strand
CGCGTTGAGTACAGGCGAATGGGCGTGCAGGACATCGGGTCGGGTGAATCGTGCGACCTCGGCCAATCGCCGCGCCAGCGCGCACATCAACGCAAATTCACGCAAGCCCGGAACCCCGCTCAAAACATCGCGAGGCGGCGCCGTTCGATAGAACCGCAGGCCCTCGACATCCTCGTGCGCGGCGCTTGACGCCGTGTGCTTCGGACTCGTCAGATGGAAGGTCTCCCATCCAATTCGGCGTTGTTCGCGCACGATTGCACGCGTGCGGAACGTATAGCCACTCTGCATCGGTATAGAGTGATCCAGGACGTGCAGAATTCGCACAGTCATCCGGCGGCTTTTTCCTGAAAAACGCGCCCGTCACCCTCCATCACGTTCTTTAGAAAGGCGTCAAACATCAGCAGGGTCCACAACGCCGCGCTGTAGTCGCGCGCGCCCGAGGCGTGGGCCTCCACGAGGTGCCGCAGGTAGTTCTGGTTGAAAATGCCCGTCGCGGCGAGCCTCGGTCCGAGGATTGCGTCGTGAACACGCTGTTGCAGCGGACCACGGAACCAACGGGAGAGCGGCACGGCGAACCCCTGTTTCGGGCGGAAAAGTAATTCAATCGGAAGAAACGGCGCCATCGCCGCCTTGAGCAAATGCTTGCCTTCGCTGCCTCGCAACTTCAAATCCGAGGGCAGAGACGCCAGCCATTCGACCAGCGGATGATCCATGAGTGGTTCGCGTACTTCGAGCGAATGCGCCATGCTGGCACGGTCCACCTTGGTGTTGATGTCGCCGACCAGATAGGTCTTCAGGTCGAGGTATTGCACCAGTGCCAGCGGGTCATCGCCGTTCGCCCGCCGCGCATGGCGCTGGAACACCGCGACGGCGTTGTAGCCTCCGAGCCGCGCCTTGAACGCATTGCTGAAAAGTTCGCGACGCATCTCGTCACGCAGAATCGAAACGCCATGGAAATAGGCGTCCACCGAATCGCGCGCCAGCGCCTGGAATGTCGACTTTGCGCGCAGTACCCGCGGCGCCCAGTCGGCCTTCGGGTACGCCCGGCCGAGCAGCCCGAAAATTGGACGTCGCAGCGATGGTGAAAGCGCCGCGCGCAGTCGCTCCTCCGCGACGTGCAGTCGATAACGCCGGTAACCACCGAAATTTTCGTCGCCGCCGTCGCCTGACAGCGCTACCGTCACATGTTTGCGGGCGAGCCCGCACACGCGGTAGGTCGGGATCGCGGAGCTGTCGGCGTAGGGCTCGTCGTAGATGCACGCAAGTTGGTCGATGAGATCGAAGTCATCGCTTTCGACCCGGTCGACAAAATGGCGCGTTGCATACCGGTCCGCGACGCGCTGCGCCCACGCCGACTCGTCGAAAGCCGCATCGGAAAACGCGATCGAGCAGGTATTGACCGGATCCGCCGAGACTTCAGCCATCATCGCCACCACCGCGCTTGAATCCACCCCCCCAGAGAGAAACGCACCCAGCGGCACCTCGGAAATCAATCGCAGCCTGACCGATTCGCGCAGCCGCGCAACGAGCTCGCTGCTCGCGTCTGCATCGCCGATTGGATTATCGAGCGTAAAGCGGACATCCCAATACTCCTTCGGCGCGCTGGCAGGGGCTCCGCGGCGGAGCGTAAGCGTGTGCGCGGGGGGCAATTTCTCGGCCCCCGAAAAAATGGTTCGCGGCTCCGGAACGTAGCCCAGCGCGAAATATTCCTCCACCGCCTGTGGATCCAGATCGCGCGCGAGCCCGCCGTGGGTGAGCAGCGACTTCAACTCGGAGCCAAAAATGAATTTGCCATCGGGCAAAAAGGCATAGTAAAGCGGCTTTACACCAAGCCTGTCGCGGGCGAGAAACAACGTTTCGCGATTCCGGTCCCAGAGCGCGAAGGCGAACATCCCGCGGAATCTTTCGACACACGCCTCGCCCCAGGCCTCCCAGCCGTGCACGATGACCTCGGTGTCGCTCTTCGTACGAAACACATGGCCGAGCGCGACCAGCTCCGGAATCAATTCCTGGAAATTGTAGATCTCTCCGTTGAAAATCACGGCGACGCTGCCGTCCTCGTTGTAGAGCGGCTGCTGACCCGTCGCCACGTCGATGATCGAGAGGCGGCGATGTCCCAGGCCCAGACCCGGCTCGACGTGGTAGCTGCCTTCGTCGGGTCCACGGTGACGCAGCGTTTCGTTCATCCGTGCGAGCACCTCGCGCGAAATTTCCTTTTTCTCGCGCGTTTCGAATATGCCGGTTATGCCGCACATGGTCGTGTTCTCCGCGCGCAGGATCGCCTGCCCATCTCAGTCATTGGCACCGACGTGCGGTTTGCGGTGGCTGGCGAACGTGTGCTCATTGCGCGCCCGCTCGCCGCAGCGCGGCATTGATGGACCCCCGCATGTCGGTGCTGAATTCCTGCAAAGTGTTGCTGGTATTCACCGCGCCATTGTCGACCGGCATGTACACAACCACCCATGCCACCGGATCACCGTGTCCCTGCAGCACCGAGAGCACCTGATAAAGCTTGGCGAGAAATTCGCTCGACGTTTCATGTCCATCCACCCAGAACCATTGCCATACCGCGAGGCGTTGACGTGGACCCGTAACCACTGCAGTCCGTGCGCTGAAGCGTTGCCCGTCTATCGTTGCAGAAACCGAATCGGCGCCGACCTGTTGCCACAACGCGTTGCTGGTTCGCGCAAGTTGGTTGGTCGACGTGATCGCCTTGGCGTCCGGTGTCTGGTCCCGATAGATCGCAATATGAAGGCCGACCGCGCGTCCGTCTTTTGCAAATGTTTGCCTGAGCTCCCCATTGGCGCCCGAAAGGTCCGGACGCCAGGCGGAGGTCTCTCCGGGGATGCTCAACCAGCCATTGCGATCGCCAACTCGCCCAAGATCAACCTTGGCGCCCATTGCGCCCTGCTCCAGATAAGCAAGCAACGGCGGCCACATCGCGGTCAGCACAAACACGGCGAGCAGCATCGGCCACTGGCGTGAGTGCAAGGGTGGCGCGTGCGATAAGGCGCGTGTGGTCATGCTGGATGCGCCGAGCGGAATGTCATCTTCACGCCAACGCGATCCGATCCAGAACAGCAATGCCATCACAATGCCGAAAAAGACCCAGCCATAAAGCAGATGATCAGCGCCCACCGCGATACGGTTGTTGGACAGGTGGCCGAGCATCACGATCATGTAGGCGCGCAACCAATTGGCGATGATCGGCACGACGATCGAGGCGATGATGAACGTCACGCGCCGCACCGGCGATCGGTACGACAGGTACGCATACAGGCATCCCACCATGAACGAAGCGATGAGATAGCGCAATCCACTGCATGCTTCGACAATGGACCACCGTCCCGAGGGGATCAGGAAATAATTGCCATCACGATAAACCGGTACGCCGCTCGCCTTGATCGCGGTAACGGTAAAGTCGGCTGTCCAGTCCATGAGGTTCGGAACGAGAAATTCGCCGAAAGGCACCGCGAAAAACAGAAAAGCCAGGGGAAGGCACAGCGCCGCAGCGACGCGGGTACCCAGAACGGCCGAGACGGCGAATGGAATCATCGCAACCATCGCCATTTGCGAAACGACAATCGCGCTTACCCGTTCCCCGATGAACCAGACCGCGCCGGCACCCGCAATCCCCAGCAACGCAGGCAGGCAACGCGTCCTCTCGACCGCTGCCAATTCATCGCGCTGCCGCCAGAGCAGGTAAAGAAATATCGGGAAAACGACGAAACCGTGCGCGAACGTTTCCGAGCGCGCCCAGATGGAAACCATCGAGAGCGTCGTGGGAAAGTAAAGCGCGAGCACCCAGGCAAGCAGCAGGACAACCGTCGCCACGACGCCGAGGCCACTAACCGGCGCGGTGCTGGCGAGAATCGCTACCTGCGGCGATGGCGCGACCGTGTGATTATCCGGCATTGCGTACTTCCTCGACCGGTGGCTGCTGGCTCGATTTCAATCGCCCGCCCACACGCCCTTCGCCTGGCCCGCCCAGCAGCGTGGCGAACGGCGTCAGATTGGTCGTCCAATCGTAGTCGGCAAGAACGCGTAGCCTGGCTGCCTTGCCAAAGATCGCGCCGCGTTCTAGGTCCATCAATGCGATCGTCTTGCGGATGAAATCCGGCGCACCTTCCGCCACTACAAAATCAGTCGCCGGCACACCGGACAGGGCGCCGGCGGCGGCAGCCGAAACAACAACCGGACGCGCCATGGCCATCGCCTCGAGCACCTTGTTCTGGATGCCGCGCGCCACGCGCAAGGGAGCGACCACGACGCGGGCGTGCCGCAGATAGGGCCGCACGTCGGGCACGCGTCCCGTGACCACCACCCGCGCATTGCGTGCGAGCGACTGAACCACCGGCGTGGGTTGGATGCCTACGATGTAGAAACTGGCGCGCGGGCGTCGTACCACGATTTCCGGCAACATCGCCTGCGCGAACCAGCTCACGGCGTCGATATTCGGCCAGTAGTCCATCGCACCCGTGAATACGATGGCATCTTCGTCGGGTTGGAATGGATTCGGCAGGTCGTGCTCCGGCGAGAAGTATTCGGTGTCGACGCCGTTCTGGGCGTGATGGACGCGGGCAGCGCATTCGGGCGCCAGCGTGCGAAAAAGTTGCGCCTCCGCGGGAGTCACGAAGACGCTCGCCTCGGTATTTGTGGCCACGGCGCGTTCAAAGGCGAGAAGACGTGCCCCTTCACGCTTGTAGATCGTCGACAAGGGCCATGGCCGCGACTGTGCATATTGGCTCCACTTCGCCGAATCCACGTCGACGAAATCCACGACGACCCGAAGCTCCGCCAGCTCCGAAACGTACGGGGCCATTGCAGAGGAAAATACCACCGCCTTGGTGATCCGTTGCTCGCG
>JAYTIR010000195.1:0-9540 GCA_043731765.1 Burkholderiales bacterium | reverse complement strand
GCGTATCGGCGTAGATCATGTCGTAGGCAAAGGCACCGGACGCCACGATCGCCCCAGGCCATGGCGGCGGCGACTTGTCGGTGAGTCCCGCGCTGGTCGCATTGATCACGATGTCGAAGGAACGTCCGGCCAATGCGCCCGGCGGCGCGACCGCAACGGGTCCGTACGGCGCGAACAACTGCGCAATGGCGGCGGCTTTCGCAAACGTGCGGTTGCAAACCGTCAGCGAACGCGGGCGCTCCGCGAGCACGGAACTCATGATGCCGCGCGACGCGCCACCCGCGCCCAGCACGAGGACGTCGCGCGCGGCCAGCGCGATGCCCAGATTGTGCGTGAGATCGCGAACGATGCCCGGCCCGTCGGTGTTGTCGCCATACCAGCCGTTACCCTCGCGTTTCAATGTATTCACCGCGCCCGCCAGTTTCGCGCGCGCGCTGTGCGCACTTGCGAGCGCAAACGCTTCCAGCTTGAAGGGGGCCGTGACGTTGAGGCCCTGTCCGCCCGCACGGGCGAACGACTCGACCGTCGCCAGGAATCCGTCGAGCGGCGCCTCCAGTCTTTCGTATGTCAGGCTCTGCCCCGTCGCGCGTGCAAAGGCCTCGTGGATCGGCGGCGACCTGGAGTGGGCTACGGGATTGCCTATGACCGCGTATTTGTCCAAGGCAGTCGGACGCTACTGGGAGACCAGAGCATCGGCCTTGGTAAACGTCCAGGTGCGCGTGACATGGAGGGTGTCGGTGTCGCGCTTGATGTCCTGCGGGAACTGCGCGAACGGCGCCGAAATCTCGACGATCTTCACCGCCGCCGCGTCGAGGATCCGGCTGCCGGACGTACGGTTGACCTCGATGCTTTCGACGCTGCCATCACTTCTTATCGACACCGTGAGCAGCAGGCTGCCGTACAAGCGCTGCTCGCGCGCGGCCGCCGGATAGTTGAGGTTGCCGATGCGCTCGATCTTGAGCCGCCAATCTTCGACATAGCGGGCGAACCGGTATTCTTCCGCGCGGGCGCCGACGAAGCGCCGCTTGGGCCGCTTCTGATAGGCATCCATATCCTTGGCGATCTGCGCTTCGAGCTTCATCGCCTCGAGCGTGCGCTGCATCAGTTCGTTCGCGGTGGGCAATTCCGTCTGCTCTTCAGCGTCGACCGGCTTTTGCTGGACCGCGGTGATGGGCGTCGAGCGCAACTGCGTCATCAGCTCCCGCGTCTGATGCTCGAGTGTTGCCACCTTCTGCGTCGCGACGGCGACCTGCTGGTCGGGATTGTTCAGCGGCAGCACCGGCAACGGCGTCTTGGCGCGCCGGTCCGCATCGGTGTTGCCGCCGCCGTCCAGATTCGCCTGCGCAAGAATGTCCGCCTTGGTCGGCTTCGCTGCAGTCTTGGCGTTGACCAGCGCGACCTCGAGCGGCGGTCCCTTGTCGGTCATCCGCGTCAAGTCGAACGGAGAAAAATGAATCGTCAGGACAATGGCGTGCACCAGCAGCGAACCGGCCAGCGCGTACGTCAACAGCTTGTCATGACGCGGCGAGACGAGTGATTCGGGAGGAATATGCGCGGGCGGCAACGCTCCCGCCGGGACGATGCGGGCGGTGCGGCGCGGAGGAGGCTTGACGGCGGGCGCCACCTCCGGAATCTTCGCGACGACGGTCATCGGCTGCGCAACGGCCACCGGCTTCGCTACGCGTGGCACCGCCGGTTTTTTCCCGGCGTCGCCGACCGTCGGGGAACGGCGGGGAGCAGGCACGGGCGCCAGGGCGCGCGGTTCGTCCGGAACCGGCACCAAGGCGGGCGTTTTCGGCGGAGTAGCGCGTCGCGGCAATTCCGGCCATCTCGGAGGAACGGGATTTCATTGTAGCAAGTGCCATGCCGATGTCATGGCAAGGCGGCCATCGCTGCGGAAAAAACCGTCAAACTGTACCGGCGTAGCGACACTCCAGGGTCGCATGGAGGAGGTCGACCCGTGCGATGCCCACGCGGACCCCCGTCTCGGACGGCAGTGCCGGCAGGTCGGCCAGGCGCTGCACCCACGGCAGGCGGTCGAACCGGACGAGATTGTCGCGGACGACCGAAGCCGTCGTTTCAGTGACGTTTTCCTGCACCAGCCAGCGCAGGCACCAGTACTGTTCCATGCGGTCCTGGAATTCTGCGTAATGGCTGTACGTCACTTCGAAGTCGACAAGTGCAGCGAAGAGCTCAGGATCATTTTCCTCATAAGGCGGCGCATCGCCATTGATGACCGCCAGCAGCTGTCGCTGGTTGACCAGGTCGCTGTAGCGGCGCAGCGGCGAGCTTGACCACAGGTAATGCGTGAGGCCCAGACCCTGGTGCTCGCCCGGCCGCGTGCTCATCTTCACCTTGCCGCCGGCCTGCACGCGGTACAGGCCCGCTGCGCCTTTCGCGGCAAGCGTTTGTCCCCACGTGCTGTTGACGTGGATCATCAATTCCGCAATGAGCTTGTCCTGCGGGCTGCCGCGTTCCCGCGGCTCTATCGTCACGCGCCCCTCGGGGCCCGCACCCCAATCCACGTCGAAGCTGTAATCGATGCGATTGACGTCGGCCTTGCCCCGACGCGCCGACAGATGCTGCGCCAGTTTCCACAATGCGCGCAGTTCGTGCGTCCACAGTGGATCGCCCGGCGATGGCAGCGCGTTCGCAAATGCGTCGGATAGCGTCGACAAGTTGAGGTTCGCGACAATCGGCACAAGATTCAAGCGCGTTGCGTGCGAAACCGGCGCGCCCGCCGCATCGGTTTCGACATAAAGCGAAAGTGCCGGCGCCGACGTACTCTCCTTGAGCGTGAAGGCGGCCACCGCCGCTTCCGGCAGCATCGTCAGCTTGTGGCCGGGCATGTAAACGGTCGAGAGTCGTTCGCGCGCTATTGCATCGAGCGCACTGCCACGCGGGATGGCCAGCGCCGGGCAGGCGATGTGGATGCCGATCTCGATGTTGCCGTTCGCGAGTTCGCGCACTGAAAAAGCGTCGTCGATTTCGGTGGTCGTCGCGTCGTCGATGGAAAAGGCGCGCACGTCGGCGCGCGGCACGTCGGGCAGCGACGGCAACGCGCCCCAATCGGAAAATGCAACGCCTTTGGGAAAGGCTTCGGCGAGGAAGCGATTGAAGTGATAGTCGTGCGTCGACGGAATCGCGCCGCAGGCGGCAAGCACGTCGACCGGATTCGTTTTGGCCGAATCGCACGCCGCCGCCAACGCCTTCCACTCCAGCGTGTTCTTGTCCGGCTTGTACAACAGCATGGAAAGCTTCGGCGCGAATTCCGCGGGCAGGCGATGCGCGTCGAGTACGGCCACCCACCCCGCGATCTGCGCCGTTTCGCGTTGCTTGCGTTCGACCGATGCGAGGGCGGCCTGCAACGATTCCGGCGGTGCCTTGCGGTAGCGGCCTTTGCCCTTTTTGTAGAAATACATCGGCGATGCGTGCAGGAGCATGGCCACGGCCGTTGCCTGCGCGGGCGTCGGAGGCGCGCCATAATATTCGCGCGCGAGTTCATCGAACGCGAATTCGCCGCCGCCGCTCGCCTCCCACAGAAACGTGGGGTCGAGTTCCGCGGCAAGTTTTGCGCCGTCGGCCATGATCGCGCCTGCAGCCGGCGTCGCAAAGCGAAGCAGCACGGCGCCTGCCTTGATCTTGAGCCGTTTGCCCGATGCCGCCTCGACCTGCAGCGACGCATCGTTATCGGCGAGAACGGACCCGGCCTTCAGGTGGCCGTCGTCCTCGAACAGGACATTCATTTGTGGAAGCAGCTGGCGTGCAGCGCGCGCCGAGGCGAGTAGGTTGGGCCGCGTGGGCCCTGCCTGCAAATTATACGGGAGCGTGCGGGCGATTGCCGGAACCGCGGCGTTCCTGCATAGTCAACAGTTCATTGCAACGGGAGACGATGATGGAATACCGGCGGTTGGGCAACAGCGGTCTGGAGGTGTCACCCATCTGCCTCGGCACGATGATGTTCGGCGACCGCACGGATGCCGCGGCGGCGCAGGAAATCGTCGACGCCGCATTCGGCGCCGGCATCAATTTCATCGATACCGCGGACGTCTACACGAAGGGCGCGTCGGAGAAGATCGTCGGCCCGGCGATCAAGGCCAATCGCTCGCGCTGGATTCTCGCCACCAAGGTCGGCAACGTGATGACCGCGAAACCGCACGACGGCGGCCTGTCACGGCGCTGGGTCCTGCGCGCGTGCGACGAAAGCCTCGCGCGCCTCGCCACCGACTACATCGACATTTATTATCTGCACAAGGATGACCCCGATACGCCGATCGCCGAAACCGTTGGCGCCATCGGCGACCTGATTCGCGCCGGCAAGATCCGCTATTTCGGTATCTCTAATTATCGTGGATGGCGCATCGCCGAAATGGTCAGCGAATGCGAAGCGCAGGGCGTGTCGCTGCCGGTGGTTTGCCAACCCTACTACAACCTG
Organism: Burkholderiales bacterium; assembly: GCA_043731765.1. Lineage (GTDB taxonomy): Bacteria > Pseudomonadota > Gammaproteobacteria > Burkholderiales > Casimicrobiaceae > VBCG01. Next base: position 5,105 of record JAYTIR010000195.1, on the reverse strand, counting down.
CTGAACCGGATGCCCGAGGTCGAGGTGCTGCCGGCCTGCGATCACTACGGCATCGGCGTTGCGCCATATTCACCACTTGCGCGGGGCGTGCTCACCGGCAAATACGCGCCCGGTGCCAAGCCACCGGAAGGTTCCCGCATCGCTCGTGGCGATCGGCGAATGCTGGAAACGGAATTCCGTGAAGAGTCCATCGTCATCGCGCAAAAACTTGGCGAACACGCACAGAAGACCGGACGCACCCCCACGCAATTCGCCATGGCATGGACGTGGGCCAACCAGGTCGTGACAAGTGTCATCGCCGGTCCGCGCACGATGGAGCAATGGACTGATTATGTCGGCGCGATCGGCACGCAATGGACCGATGCGGACGAGGCCTTGGTCGATTCGCTGGTGCGACCGGGCCATCCATCGACGCCCGGCTACAGCGATCCGCAGTATCCGTTCTTCGGGCGGATACTCGAATGACGTACCAGGCCTAGCGCGAGCCCGGTGGCCGGCGCTCGCCGGCGGGTATAGCAAAGGTCAGCCGGTTCTCCGCCGGCGACAGCGGGCACGACCAGCGATCGTCGTAGGCGCAGGACGGGTTGTACGCGTAGTTGAAGTCGAGCACCAACTCGCGCTCGCCTGCACCCAGATCCGCGCCCTTGATCGTGTCGTAGAGATAGCGGCCGCCGCCGTAGGTATCCACGCCGCTGGTCGAATCGGCAAAGGGAAGCCAGATGCCGCCGCCGTAGCCTTCGAGCCAGTACACGGCGAGGCGTGCGGGCCGGCCACCGACGCTGAACCGCACCTGGCCGATCCGCGTGCAGCGCAGAATGCCATCCGTCGCGAGCGCGATTTCAAAGGTGTCGCGTTTCACCGCAGCTTCGATGACGCCCGTGAGCCGCCACGCCGGAGCATAGGCATACCAGTCGACGCCGCGCCATGCGCCCCGTCGCGAAAGCGCGATCGGACTTTCCGGGTGTTCGATGAAGAGCCGGTCACGCGCGGCACGAAAGCGCTGCGCAGTGCGCACGGGATCGGCTACGCCGGAACGCACGGCCGCGTACTCCGAGGCCATGCTGCGACGCCATTCGGCCAGCGTGAACGGGTTGGCCGGAGCGGTCATTTCTTTTCGTTCGCCACGCCGTGCGGAACATGACCTGACGGCACATGGTGCGACGCCGACTCGACGTGCCGCGTCTGGTCGTCGAAGAAGAAGTCCGGTTCGAACTCGCGCAGGAACGGCCCTTTCTCCCGGCCGCCCAGGAACATCGCTTCGTCGACGTTCACGTTCCAGTTCATCAGCGTCCGGATCGCGCGCTCGTGCGCCGGAGTGCTGCGTGCCGTCACGAGCGCCGTGCGCAGCCGCATCTGCACGGACCCGCGGTCCACGCGTTGCAAGCGATGCAGCGCCTCGAGCAACGGCTTGAACGGTCCGGGTGGCAGCGGCCGCGTCGCGTGGTCGGCCTCGTGCTTCTGGAAAGCATCCAGTCCCTGCGATTGAAATACCCGCTCCGCCTCATCGGCAAAAAGTACCGCGTCGCCGTCGAAGGCGATCCGCACTTCGTCCGGATGCGAGTCGGTCGCGAGGGACTGCGTGTAGACCATCGCCGCCGGAAAGCCCGCGTTGAGCGCACCGCGTACATCCTCGGCGTTGGCGGAAAGGAACAGGTTGGCCTTCAGCGGGCCGAGATAGGAGAATGGCGCGCGACCGCGAGTGAACACGCCGCGTTCGATGCCCAGTGCCGCGCCCTTGACCGACCGGAAAACGCGCAGTCCCGATACCGGATCGTTGCGCGACAGGATCACCACCTCCACGCGCCGCACGCCATCGGCATTGAATGCGAGCAGCTTGCGTACCAGCGGATACGCAACGCCGGGCTTCGCGGGGGACTCGAGCCGCTCCAGCTGCAGCCGCATGTACTCGTGATCGTCGGCCGCCTCGAAGACCTTGTTTTCCTCTTCGAAATCGAACAACGCGCGCGAGCTGATCGCGACGACGAGCTGCTCCGCGGGAGAGGACTCACTCATGCGAAAAGTATACGCCGGCCGTGGCTCGCGACCGGCGTGTCGCTGCGATTCGCCGGCGCTACACGTCGGGCAGCGTCACCTGGTCTTTGGCGGCGCCGTACAACTGCCGACGCGCTTGCCCGAGTAAGTCTGGGTCATGTCGACGGCCTGTCCCTCCATCATGCCGGTCATTTTCATGCGGCCGTCGTAGGCGCCATCGGCGAACGTGATTTCCCCGGTGCCGGTCATCTTGTTCTTGCCCTCGCAGACCATCTTGAACGTGTACCTGTTTCCGGTGCGGTTGGATTCGACGGTCTTGCAGTCGCCCTGTTGCGGAACATAGCGGTCTTCCTTCGCGCCTTTTTCGACGCACACACGCGAGGTCCGCGCGGGCATCGACATCGGCATCCCGGCCATTTCCATCTTCATCGTGATGTCCCACGACTCGTCTTTTTCCTGCGCGGCCGCCGGCAGGCAGAACGCGGCGAGCAACGCGGCAAAAAAAGCAATACGCGGGCGCGACAACGGCATCGTCATGGCACAACTCCTCTTCGTGTCAGGCTTCAAGTTCGAGTTCGCGCAACACTTCGCGCAATTCACCGACCGCCCAGGCAAGGTCCGCCTGCGCGACATTCAGCGGCGGCGCGATTCGAACGACGGTCCCGTGGGTATCCTTCGAAAGGATGCCTCGCGCAAGCAAGCGGTCCACCACCTGTCTCGCCGGCAGTCGGCGCGGGTCGATTTCGATGCCGATGTAGAGTCCGCGTCCACGCACTTCATGGATGAGCGGGCTCGCGATGGTCCTGAGCTCACCCATCAGCCACGCGCCGAGCTCTTGCGAACGTTCGCAGAGCTTTTCCTCTTCCAGGACATCGAGCGCCGCCATCGCCACGGCGGCCGCCAGCGGATTGCCGCCGAAGGTGCTGCCATGGTCGCCCGGAGTGAAGACCCGCATCACGTCGTGCGTCGCCACGAACGCCGATACCGCCAGCAGGCCTCCGCCCAACGCTTTGCCGAGGATCACACCGTCGGGCTGCACCTTGTCGTGTTGGCATGCGAGCAGATAGCCGGTGCGGCCGAGCCCGGTCTGGATCTCATCGCAGATCAGGAGGACATTTCGCTCCCGGCAGATGCGCGCGCATTCGGCCAGATAACCTTCCGGCGGCACGATGATTCCACCTTCGCCCTGGATCGGCTCGACCACGAATGCCGCGGTATTCGGCGTAATGGCTGCCGCGAGCGCCGCCGCGTCGCCAAAGGGAATCGTGATGAATCCCGGCGGAAACGGTCCGAATCCCTCGCGGTATTGCGGCTCCGAAGAGAAGCCGACGATCGCGATCGAGCGCCCGTGGAAATTGCTTTCGCACACCACGATCTCGGCGCGATCGGCGGCAATGCCCTTGATGTGGTAGCCCCATTTGCGCGCCGCCTTCAATGCGGTTTCGACGGCTTCCGCACCGCCATTGGACGGCAATGCGCGGTCGAGCCCGGTCATGCGTGCCAGCCGCTCGAGCAGCGCAGGCAGGCGATCATTGTGGAATGCGCGCGACGTGACCGCGAGTTGTTGCGCCTGCGCGACGAGCGCGCCGACGATTTTCGGATGCGCATGACCGAAACTCACGGCCGAATAAGCGCTCATGAGGTCCAGATAGCGCTTGCCGTCGACGTCGGTCAGCCACGCACCGGCGCCTTGCCCCAGCACGACGGGCAACGGGTCGTAGTTGCGCGCGCCGAAGGCGCTTTCGCGTTTGATGTGCGCGGCGGTTGCCTTGGAGGTCTCGCGCATTGCGAACCGCTCGACGTGAATGGGCGATGTCATGGGCGCAATTTTACTCCTGCTCCATGACGGTCGGTGGGTCCGCGTTGTGCGGCTGCGATGGCAAACGCGCGGTCCCCGGCCGCCGCACGTTCATTTCGGACGTTGCGTAGGATCGATGTCGACGTAGCGCCAGATCACGGCCCGGACCGGATGCGGCTTGTAGTTCCGGATCCACGACTGCTGCAAGTGGTCCTCGATCCGGTGCTCCATCAGCCGCCAGGGCGCGTACGCGAGAACCAGTTCCGTCATCCGGTCGAAGAGTCTGGTGCGTTCGGGGGAATCGGGTAACCGGTGCGCCGCGTCGTAGAGCTGGTCGAACTCCGGCAAGCTGAATCGCGCGTGGTTTTCCTGCCCCACGTTCGGTCCGTAAAGCAGCTGCATGAAATTTTCGGCGTCCGGGTAATCGGCGTTCCAGCCGTCGGTGCGCATCGGAATCCTGCCCTGCCGCGCCATCTTGCGCATCTCCTGCTGCCGGTCCGTCCTGAACACGATCTTGAGGCCGATCGCGTCCATGTTCTTCTTCCACTGCTCGTTCTCCTGCCGCGCAAGCGATGTGGGCAACGACCAGCGCTCGATGACGAGCGGCTTGCCGTCCGGGGCCTCGCGGTACCCGTCGCCGTCGCGGTCCTTGTACCCGAACTTCTCCAGCAGCGCGCGCGCCGCCGCGGGATCGTAGAGTTGCGCCGTGGTTTTCAGTTCTGGATCGTAGCCCACGACGTCCGGCGGAATCGGGCTCGTCGCCGGCACGCCACGCCCCTTGAGAATGACGCGGATGAATTCGTTCACGTCGTAGCCCATGCCGATCGCCCGGCGCAGCGCGATCTTCACCGGCGTGTAGCCGCCGACTACGGGATCTTCCATGTTGAAGTAGGTCCAACGCGTGTTCGGTCGCAGCAGCACCTCGTGCCGCACACCTTTTGCCGCAAGGTCGGGCCGCAGCTTGCCATTGATGAGCGCCTGTTCGACGAACTCCGGCGGAAGTCGGTCGAGGAAGTCGAGCTCCCGATTCGCGAACGCGAGCCACAGGGCCTGCCCTTCCTCGATGACCGTGATTTCGATGCGGCCGACCTGCGGCAGCTTCTTGCCCTTGAGCGCCGCCGCGATCGGCATGGACTCCGGTGGCACCAGGCCCGCAGGCTCGTATGTCGTCGCGCGGAAGTCGGGATTCGCCACCAGCACGATCTTCGCGCTGCGCTTGTACTCGCCGAGCATGTAGGGCCCGGTGCCGACCGGGTGCGCGCCAAAATCGAGTCCATACGCCTCGACGACTTCACGCGCGATGGCCGCGGTATTC
>JAYTIR010000194.1:0-2180 GCA_043731765.1 Burkholderiales bacterium | reverse complement strand
CGATCTCCTCTCTCGCATCGATCGACTATCGTCACGACGAGTGGCGCGTCGACGTGACCGTGGCCGGGTCGCAAAAGGGGCTGATGCTGCCGCCCGGGCTCTCCTTCAATGCGATCAGCGCCAAGGCCCTCGCCGCGACGAAAATGGCGCGCCTGCCGCGGTCGTATTGGGACTGGAGCGACCAGTTGGCGATCAGCTCGACCGGCTATTTTCCGTACACGCCGGCGACCAATCTGCTCTACGGTTTGCACGAGGCGCTGGACATGCTCCTCACCGAAGGTCTGGACCGCGTGTTCGCGCGCCATGAGCGTCTGGCGGAGGCCACTCGGCGCGCGGTGCGCGCGTGGGACCTGGAAATTCTTTGCGCCAATCCCGCCGAGTACAGCGCGTCGTTGACCGCGGTGATGATGCCGGAGGGCCACAATGCCGACTCTTTCCGCAAGATCGTGCTCGACCGCTTCGACATGTCGCTCGGTCAGGGTCTGGGCAAGCTGTCGGGAAAAATATTCCGTATCGGCCATCTCGGCTACTTCAACGACTTGATGCTTTGCGGTACGCTGGCGGGAGTCGAAATGGGTCTGAAGCTCGCCGGAATTCCCTGCCGCGCCTGCGGCGTGCAGGCGGCGACGGATTATCTTGCGTGAATTCCAGGAGATCGAACATGACATCCAATCAACGGTCCGCGCCCCACGCCAATCATGGTCCGCGGCGAGTGCTCACGGTAGCGGCGCTGTGCTGCGGCGTTTTCCTTGCGGCGACGGCACACGCACAAATCGAGGTCAAGCTGGGCCACGTCGGGGAGCCGGGATCGCTGTTCCAGGTCAGTGCCGACGAATTCGCGAAGCGCGCCAACGCCAAGCTCGCCGGCAAGGCGAAGGTCATCGCGTTCGGCTCGAGTCAGCTCGGCAGCGACAAGGAGATGATCCAGAAGTTGAAGCTCGGCACGCTCGACATGGCGTTGCCGTCGACCGTGATGAGTACCGAAGTCGACCTGTTCGGCATTTTCGAAATGCCCTACATCGTCAAGGACCGCGCGCACATGGCCAAGATCGAGTCGGAGATCTTCTGGCCGAAGCTCGAACCCGAAGCGGAGAAGAAGGGGCTGACCGTACTCGCGGTGTGGGAAAACGGCGTGCGCCATATCACCAACAGCAAGCGGCCGATCAAGGTGCCCGATGACCTCAAGGGCATCAAGCTGCGGGTGCCGGAGGGCAAGTGGCGGGTCAAGATGTTCCAGGCCTACGGCGCCAATCCGAGCCCGATGAAGTTCTCCGAGCTGTTCACGGCGCTGCAGACCGGCGTGATGGACGGCCAGGAAAATCCATTCACGCAGATCTACTCGGCAAAGCTGCAGGAAGTGCAGAAGTACCTGTCGTTGTCCGGCCACGTCTACACCCCCGCCTACCTGACCGTCGGCACCAAGCGCTGGAACGAGCTGCCGCTAGACGTGCGCAAGGTGCTAGCGGAAACGGCGAAGGAAACGCAGGCGTTCGTCTACCAGGCGGCCGCGAAGGATGACCTGGAACTGCTGGGCAAGTTGAAGCAGGCCGGCATGCAGGTGAACGATGTGGATCAGACCGCGTTCGTCTCCGCCAGCAGGCCGATTTACGAAGAGTTCGGCAAGGAAGTGCCGGGCGCCAAGGAGTTGATCGACAAAGCCGTGTCGCTGCGGTAATGGCCGGGCCCGGCAACGCGATGGCGGAAGACGCCGCGCACTCGTCGCCCGTCGCAGCCGCGATGGAGCGGTTCCGCGGCAAGTACGGCCTCGCGCTGGAGTGGGTGGTGTCGGCGCTGATGGTTGTGCTGGCGGTCGAAGTGATGGCCGGCGTGATCTTCCGCTTCGCGGGCCACTCGCTGATCTGGTACGACGAGGTCGCTTCGGTGCTGCTCGCGTGGCTGACGTTCTACGGCGCAGCACTGGCGTCGGTCAAGCGCGCGCACATCGGGTGCCCGGAACTGGTGGACAAACTGCCGTGGGGCGCGCGCCGCGCGTTCAACATCGTCGCGCAATTGCTGGTGATCGTGTTCTTCCTGTTGCTCGGCGGCGTGGGCCTCTATGTGCTGCCCGTGCTTGCCACCGATCACATGGTGAGCCTGTCGTGGATCCCGATCAGCGTCGTACAGTCGGTGATCCCGATTTCGGCGGCGCTGATCGTCGTCGCCGAGTTCACGCACCTCGT
>JAYTIR010000193.1:0-20446 GCA_043731765.1 Burkholderiales bacterium | reverse complement strand
AGCTCATCTCCCGGCACGCGGGCTTACGGCGCGGCCGGCGACAAAGCGGATGCCGAGCGCAAGGCGAAGGATGCCGTTCATGCCTGAGCCGAGGACGATAGAGATGGAGGTGTTGCGCTTCCGCCCCGAGCAGGAAGACAAGCCGGTGTGGCAGCGCTACGTCTTGCCATTCACCGACGACATGTCAGTGTTGCAGGGGCTGCAGTACATCAAGGATTACCTCGACGGCACGCTGAGCTATCGTTGGTCGTGCCGCATGGCGATTTGCGGCAGTTGCGGGATGATGGTCGATGGCGAGCCCAAGCTGGCATGCCGGACCTTCCTGCGCGACCACATGCCGGGCCCCGTGCGTGTCGAAGCGCTGGCGCACTTTCCGATCGAGCGCGACCTCGTCGTGTCGGTCGATGGCTTCGTCAAGAAGCTCGAAGACATCAAGCCCTGGCTCATTGCGAAGGAGCCGCGCACTCTCGAGCAGGGCGAGTACCTGCAAACGCCCCGTCAGCTCGAGACGTTCGAGCAGTATAGTGCCTGCATCAACTGCATGCTGTGCTACGCCGCCTGCCCGCAGTTCGGGCTCAACCCCGATTTCACGGGGCCGGGCATCCTGGCGCTGCTGCACCGCTACAACGCCGATTCGCGCGACGGTGGTCAAGCGCAGCGCGAAGTCCTCAATGCGGAAGAGGGTGTGTGGTCGTGCACCGCCGTCGGGTACTGCTCGGTGGTGTGCCCCAAGAACGTCGACCCGGCCAACGCGATCAACCAGAACAAGGTCAACAGTGCGAAAGATTACTTCCTGCGCTTCCTCTCGCCGAAAGGGGCGTCGGCATGAACGAGACCGCGAGCCGTCCTGCGTGCCGCCCGTTCATCCGTCCGATGCGAGGCTGGTGGCAGCGCGACCCGTTCTTCATCCGCTACATGGCGCGCGAGGCGACGGCCCTGGCGGTCGCGCTCTACGCTATCGTGCTGCTGGTCGGCTTGGTGCAGCTGGCGCAAGGCGAGGCCGCGTGGAACGGATGGCTCGACGCAATGAAAACGCCGTGGGCCATGTTGCTGCATTTGGTGATTTTCTTCGCGATGGTTTACCACGCATACAGCTGGTTCGACATCATGCCGAAGACGATGCCGATGATGTTCGTCGGCGGCCGGCGCGTGGCCGCTGCGACGATTACGCGCATCGGCTGGGGCGCCGCCGTGATCACGTCGCTCGTCCTGTTTGCGCTGGCTTGGAGCTGGCGGCCATGAAGCGCTCGAACGCGCCCATCTTCTGGCTGCTATTCGGCGCCGGCGGCATGCTGTCGGCCCTGCTGGGACCAATGTTGGTTTTCATCACGGGAATTGCCGTGCCGCTGGGTTGGCCGCTGCCGTCCAACCTGATGACGTATCCGCGCATGCTGGCCGTAGCACAGAACTGGGTCGGCAAGAGCTTTCTCTTTGTCGTCATCGCGCTGTTCGCATGGCATGCGGCGCACCGCATCTTCCACAGCCTGCACGACGTCGGCATCCACAACGGAGTAGTGGCACAGGTTTTCTGCTATGGCGGCGCACTGGTGATCACACTTGTCGCCGCGGCCAGTTTGCTCAGCGTGGGTTTCTGAGCAACTATTAGAATCCTGCCGCATGCCCGTCGCGTCTCGGGTCCGACGCCGCGATGTAACCGTCAACCGTCTTGACGATGAACTGGCCCGCGCCGAAGTCCATGTAGGAGTCGGGCACCGATTCCAGTTTGTGGCCGAGCGCGATCAGTCCGGCGCGCAACTCCGGCGCCGCCGACGCTTCGAGGTCGAACGAACCGTCCGCGTTGACCTTCCACCGCGGTGCGTCGAGAACCGCCTGCGGATTCATTCCGTAGTCGATCAGGCGAACCAGTGTTTGCACGTGGCCGGGTGGCTGGATCGGGCCGCCCATCACGCCGAATGCGGCGTACGGCTGACCATTGCGCGTTACAAAGCCGGGAATGATCGTGTGGAAAGGCCGCTTACCGCCGGCGACTTCGTTGGGATGGCCCGGCTGCAACACAAAACCGGCGCCACGATTTTGCAGACTGATGCCGGTGCCGGGCACGACGACGCCGGAACCAAAGCCCATGTAATTCGACTGGATCAGCGAGATCATCATGCCGGATTCGTCGGCCGCGCAAAGGTAAACAGTGCCTCCGCGTGGTGGATCGCCAGGACCGAAATCCTGTGCGCGATCAGGGTCGATGCGCCGTGCGCGTGCCGACAGATAATCGCGATCGAGCAATGCGGAAGCCGGAACCGTCATCGTGCGCGGATCGCTTACGTAGCGGTAGGCATCGGCGAACGCGAGTTTCATCGCCTCGACTTGAAGATGCTGCACGGCGACGGAATCGCACGCGTGGCTGGCGAGGTCGAAATGCTCGAGCATCCCGAGCGCCATCAGCGCCGAGACTCCCTGGCCGTTGGGTGGAATCTCGTGCACGGTAACGCCGCGATAATCCTGCGCAAGCGGCGTTACCCAATCGGCCTCGTGCGCGGCGAAATCCGCGAGCGCGTGCCCGCCACTGGAGGTTTGCGAATGTGCAACCATCGCCTCCGCGAGTTGGCCCCGATAGAAGGATTCGCCTTTAGTTGCCGCAATCTTCTCAAGCGTGTCGGCCATCGCAGGACACGTGAAACGCTCGCCGACCTGCGGCACGCGGCCGCGCGGCATGAAGACATCGGGCCAGCCCAGATGCGTCGGCAGGTTCGGCGCGGCGAGAGCCCACTTTTCCGCGATCACGGGCGACACATGCCAGCCATCGCGCGCGTAGCGAATGGCGGGACCGAAAAGATCTGCGAACGGCAACTTGCCGTAGCGCTTCGACAGCGCGATCCAGCCGGACACCGCACCCGGAATCGTCACCGTATCCCAGCCACGCTCGGGCATCGACTTTCTGCCGGCGAAACGACTGGGTGACCATGCTGCCGGTGCGCGGCCCGATGCATTCAAGCCGACCAACTCGTCGCCGGTCCACAGGATCGCAAACAGATCCGAACCGATGCCGTTGCTGCAGGGTTCGACGACGGTGAGCGTGATCGCCGCAGCCAGTGCCGCATCGACGGCGTTGCCGCCGCGGGCCAGCATTGCGAGACCTGCCTGCGTGGCAAGAGGCTGTGAGGTTGCGACGGCGTTGCGCGCGAAAACGGGCTGGCGCCGCGACGGGTAAGGATTCGTCCAGTTGAAAGGCACGCCTACTCTTCCTGAAACGCTTCCTCGCGCTTGCGGCGGATGTTGGGCAGCGCGATGACGAGAATGAGCAGCACGGCGGCGGCGAGCATGACCGCGGAAAGTGGGCGGGTCAGGAACACCGTCGGGTCGCCTCGCGAAAGCAGCATGGCGCGGCGAAGGTTTTCCTCCATCATCGGCCCCAGCACGAAACCGAGCAGCAGGGGCGCCGGCTCGCATTCGAGCTTGACGAAGAGCACACCCAGAAAACCGAAGCACGCGGTCTGCATGACGTCGAAGCTGGTGTTGTTGATCGTGTACACGCCGATCGCGCAGAACAAAAGGATGGCCGGATAGAGGATGCGATAAGGCACCGTCAGCAGCTTGATCCAGATGCCGATCAGCGGCAGATTGAGGACGACCAGCATCAGGTTGCCCACCCACATCGACGCAATGAGGCCCCAGAACAATCCAGGATTGTTGGTCATTACTTGCGGACCCGGCTGGATGTTGTGGATGGTCATTGCCCCGACCATCATCGCCATCACGGCGTTTTCCGGAATGCCGAGCGTCAGCAACGGAATGAACGATGTCTGCGCGCCCGCGTTGTTCGCCGCCTCCGGGCCGGCAACACCCTGAATCGCGCCCTTGCCGAATTGCGACGGATCCTTGGCCACTTTTTTCTCGAACGCGTAGGAGGCAAAGGACGCGAGCATGGCCCCGCCACCCGGAAGAAGGCCCAGGAACGAACCGAGGCCCGTGCCGCGCAGCACCGCGGGCCACGCCGCCTTGAACTGTTCCTTCGAAAGCCACAGACCCTTGACCTTGCTCGACAATCGTTCGCGCTTTTCCTGGGACTCGAGGTTGGTGATGATCTCCGCGAATCCGAACAGCCCCATCGCGACGCTGACCACGCCGATGCCGTCGGTGAGTTCCGGGATGCCGAAGTCGAAGCGTGCCACGCCGGAGTTGACGTCGGTGCCGACAATGCCGAGCAGCAGGCCGAGCACGATCATCGCAATCGCCTTGATCAACGAGCCGTGCGCGAGCACGACGGCCCCGATCAATCCCAACACCATCAGCGAAAAGTATTCGGCGGGACCGAATTTGAGCGCGAGCTCGGACAGCGGTATCGAGACGGCGGCGATGAAGATGGTCGCCACGCATCCCGCGAAAAACGAGGCGAGGGCGGCGGTCGCCAGCGCGGCGCCGGCCTCGCCCTTCAGCGCCATCTGGTGTCCGTCGAGGCACGTCACGGCAGATGACGTTTCGCCCGGCATGTTGATCAGGATCGACGTCGTCGAGCCGCCGTATTGCGCGCCGTAATAGATGCCGGCCAGCATGATCAGCGCGGACACCGGTTGCAACGAATAGGTTGTCGGCAGCAGCATGGCGATGGTGGCGACCGGTCCGATGCCGGGCAGCACGCCGATCAACGTTCCCAGCAGCGAACCGATCAGCGCATACATGATGTTGATCGGCGTCAATGCGACCGAAAAACCCAGCGCGAGGTGATTCAGCAGTTCCATGATTCAGCCGTGGATGAACATCGGCCAGATCGGGAGCTGCAGTTTGAGGCCGATGATGAATACGCCAACCGCCAGAACCGCCAGGAAGAGCCCGCTGACCAGCGCTTCCTTCCACCGGAATTCGGTACTGGCGATACTTGCGAGCACGATCAGGATGACCGTCGAAAGCGCGAGACCAACGTGGGTCACGATCAGTCCGAACAGCACGACGCTGCCGAGCACCACGAGTGTCGGCCGCCATCTCCATGCGGGTATCGGCGGGCCATTCGTGCGCAGCGCGCGCAGCGCGAGGATGCCACCCAACAGGATCAGCAGCATCCCCAGGATTCGCGGAAAATAGCCCGGACCCATGCGCGCTGCCGTGCCGAGGTTGTACCGCGAGCCGATGAGGATGGCGGCAATGCCTGTCAGAGTGAACAGCACTCCTGCCCAGAAATCCTTCGGATTGCGAATGCGTACCACCTACCCCCCGCGAAGCTCGTTCGTATTTGGGCGCAAGGATAGCATCTGCGTGCCATGACCTGGCCGCCGCGATGGGCGGGCGCATCGACCACAGGCGAAAAATGGGCAGGCCACGCGGCCTGCCCATTTGAACATTGCGAAAGCGGCGAAATTACACGCCGTTCTTGGCGCGCAGTTCCTTGAAATACCTGTCGAGGTACGCGGCCTGCATGCGTTGCTGAATCTGCGGCTTCACTTCGTCGAACGGCGGCACCTTGGCCTCGCGAATCTCGTCGACCATGATCACGTGGTAGCCGAATTGTGTCTGCACCGGTACCGTCGAGAACTTGCCCTTCGGCGTCGCGACCATGGCATCGGAGAACGGCTTGACGAAGCCCGCGGGTGCGTTCCAGTCGAGGTCGCCGCCCTTGTCCTTGGAGCCGGGGTCCTTCGAGCGCGCCTTGGCGAGTTCGTCGAATTTGGCGCCCTTTTGCAACTGCACAATGATGTCCTTGGCCTCGTCGTCCTTCTCGACCAGGATGTGCTTGACGTGATACTCCTTGTCGCCGATCTGCGCCTTGATCACGTCATATTCCTTGCGCAAGTCGGCCTCGGAGATTGGATTCTTCTTGACCCAGTCGGCAACGTAGGCGCTGACCAGCACCGTTTGCGACGCCAGGTCCATCTGGTTCTTCACGTCGGCGTTTTTTTCGAGGCCCTGTTTCTTCGCCTCGCGCGCGAGCAGTTCGCGCGTGTTGAGTTCCTCGCGGACCGCATTGCGCATTTCCGGCGTGTCAGGCTGCCCCTGCTGGATGCGCTGTTTCACCATGGTGTCGAACATCGCTGCCGGGTACAGCGTTTTGCTGGTCGAAGCCGTTGCGGCTGCCTTGGGCGCTGCAGTCTGTGCCTGGGCAATGCCCATGGCGAGAGACGCGGCGAGTACCGCGAGGAGAATCTTGATTCTGGTCATTGCATACATCCTTTCGTCAGGAAGGGAATTCGTCCGGGGTGTACGCGCGTATCGCAAGCGCATGCACCGGATGGGGGATGAGGTCGCTCACGCGATCCAGCACCGCGCGATGGCGCGCGAGCCGCGTGAGGCCCGAAAATTGTTCCGACACAATCAGCAGCGAAAAATGCCCACCGCCGGCCGCTGCGCCGGCGTGACCAGCGTGTTCCGCGCTGTCGTCAGCCAATTCGAAGACAACCGGCGCGAGCGCGGCCAGGCGTTCCTCGAGCATACCCGCCACGCTGCTTCGCGGCGTGTTCATTGGACCCCCACGCTTGCGGCGAAGGCAACTGAGGCCGCTGCGCTGCCCCCAGAGGGGGAGCTATTCGCACCTTGAGACGGCCCGGCGGTACTCATTGTTGCGGTTCCTCGATGTGGCGCGCAAGCATCAGTCCCTGCGCCAGCGCGAAGGCCAGGAACAACCCGATGCCGCCCCACACCTTGAAATTGACCCACGTCTCGGTGGGGTAGTTGAACGCGACATACCAGTTCAATGCGGCCATCGCGAAAAAGAAGGCCGCCCATGACCACGTCACGCGCGACCAGACGGCGGGCGGCAACGTGATGTCGCGCAACATGTATCCGATCAGGTCGCGCCTGAAGGCCAGCTTGCCCACGACCAGGATGGCTCCAAACATGCCGTACAGGACCGTAGGTTTCCACTTGATGAACACCTCGTCGTGCAGCACCAATGTCGCGCCGCCGAACACCGCGATGATCGCGAACGACATCCAGTGAATGGCCGACAGCTTGCCTTTCCACTTGAACCAGGCGATCTGTACCACCGACGCGGCCATGGCCACCGCGGTCGCGACAAAGATCCCCTGCCACTTGAAGGCAAGAAAGAAGAGCAGAAGCGGGAAAAAATCCGCCAGTAACTGCATGGGGTCGAAGGATGCACCGGGTAGCCCTAAGGACGCCTTAGCAAAGCGTCGGGTCGCCGGTCAAGCCTGAAACAGCCCGCGAAGGGCAACCGCCTATTATAACCGATGGCCCGCACGCTCCCGGAGGAGGACGGCCCCGGGCCTCAGCTGGCCGTACCGTCGGCTGTGCCGTTGGTCGGCCGGGCGCCCATAAGCTGGCCCAGCCGTGGCCAGTCGAAGGCGACGCCGGGATCGGTCTTGCGTCCCGGGGCAATGTCGCTGTGTCCGACCATGTCCTGAAGCGGATAGCGCCCGCGCAGGGCCCGGGCGACCCGCGTCAGCATGAGGTACTGCGGTGTTGTGTAGGCCAGATCGTCCGTCCCTTCCAGTTCGATCCCGACCGAGAAATCGTTGCAGGACTTGCGGCCACGCCAGGACGAGGCTCCGGCGTGCCACGCGCGCCGGCCGCACGGCACGAATTGGACGAGCGCTCCGCTGCGGCGGATGAAGAAGTGTGACGAAACCCTGAGGCGCGCGATCCCCGCATAGTACGGATCGGCCGACGGATCCAGCGTGTTGGTGAAGAGCCGCGCCACGTCGTCGCCGCCAAACTTGCCCGGCGGCAACGATATTCCGTGGACCACAATCAGCGAAATGACGGTGCCTGGGGGCCGTGCGTCACAGTTGGGCGAGGGAATCTGCGTGGCGAATGCGACGACGCCGTCGGCATCGACGCGCAGCGGTACAGCAGATCCTTCGTTGCGCTCAGGATGACCCCGCTGATGCCTTGGGGTCACTTGATGCCGAGCCGTTCCATTCCGTAGCGCATTGCCCATTGTCGCATCTGCCGCGGCGACGGGTTCGCGCAACGGATCGCGCGCCGGCCCATTCCGAAGCCCACGAGGCGAGTTGCATGCAAAGCAAGACGGCTGCCCGGAGGCAGCCGTCGTTACTCGTCTGCGCGGAATCGGAGTTCCGCCGCGATCGGCAGGAGTTTCCTAACGAGGGTTGCGCCGCCGCCGCGCCACCATCAAGCCAAGCATCCCCAGACCTATCAGTGCGAGCGGCGCGGGTTCGGGCACTTGATGACCGCCCGTGTCGTAGAACGTGAGGTGGGACAGTCCGAACGGGTTACCGTTGTTCGAATTCGTCGGTGTCACAAAGGTATCCGTCAGTCCGCCGGTGCTGAACAGGTTGAAGTTCGGACCGCCCTTCGCCACGAAGAAATTGATGTTGGGATCGCCCAGCCCCTGCACATATGTCCAGGTACCCGTGCCCTGGCCCGTCATGACGAAGGTGAACTCGCTTCCATCGATCGTCGTGAACAGCCCGGAGTTGATCTCGATAGTGGTGACCACTCCGTCGGCGTTGAAGTCGAACTTGATGATCACCGGCGACTGGTTGGGATCGTATTGGCCCGGAATCTTGCAGTTGGCGAATCCCTGCCCGAAGACCCCCGCGCAATCGTTGCCAGCGATCGTCGCGATCAAAGTCGCGCTCGCCATCGACGGCAGAGCCGCGAATCCGACGATGACCAACGCTTTCTTCCACCCGAATGTTGCCATGTGCCTGCCCTTGAATTTGTCGATGTTCTGTACACCCCAATCTCAACGGAGTGGAATTCTCATCATCTATGCTGCAAGAATCGAACCCTCCCGATGGCGCGCTTGATTTCATGGCTGAATCCAGAACAATGGCATTGGAGCGGCTTTCCAACTGTAAAGCGTGCCGACAGATTCTGACCGGTTCTGTACGTTACAAGTCATTGCATTTGTATCGCGTCGCAGCGCGCTAGTTTGCGCGATCACTTGATGCCGAGGCGCTCCATCCGATATCTCATCGCGCGAAAAGTGATGCCCAACAGTTTCGCCGCCGCGGTGCGGTTGTAACGCGTTTTCTCCAGCGCCTCGTTGATCGCGGCGCGTTCGACGCGGTCCAGGTAATCCTGCAGAGGCCACTTTTCGCCGGGCGGCATGGCCGCGTCGGACTCTTCCGCCAACGGCGTGAGATGCAGGTCTTCCGCCGTGATGTGCTGCGGATCGGCGGCAAGCGACAATCCGCGTTCCAGGATGTTTTCCAATTCACGGACATTGCCGGGGAAGGGGTAGCGCTCCAGCGCCGCGACCGCCTCGGGATCGAGCAGCGCAGTCACACCGCGAGAGAGCTTGGCGAGTATCGCGTCGGCAATCAGCGGGATGTCTTCACGCATTTCGCGCAAGCTGGGCATCGCCAGTTCGATCACGTGCAGCCGGTAATAGAGGTCCTGCCGGAAGTCGCCGGATTCCACGAGCCCGGCCAACTTCCTGTGGGTGGCGCTGATGATGCGCACGTCGACCGGTTCTTCCTGCGTGGCACCTACCTTGCGCACCTTCTTTTCCTGGATCGCCCGGAGCAACTTGACCTGCATGGCCAGCGGCAGGTCGGCAACTTCATCGAGAAATAACGTGCCGCCATTGGCTGCCTGGAAGAAGCCGTCGCGGTCGGCGTCCGCACCCGTAAATGCACCTTTGCGGTAGCCAAAGAATTCGCTCTCCATCAGGTTTTCCGGAATCGCCCCGCAGTTCACTGCGACAAACGGCTGCTCGCCGCGCGGGCCGTTCAGATGAATCGTGCGCGCGGCGAGCTCCTTGCCGCTTCCCGACTCGCCATTGATGAACACCGGCGCCTGGCTTTTTGCGAGGCGTTCGATGAGTCCGCGAACTTGTTCGATGGCCTGCGATTCGCCGAGCAGTCGGTAGGAACTCGCCGGCTGCGTTTTCTCGGGGACCTTCAATGCCTGCTTCACCAGCGCGCGCAATTGCTCCAGCGCCACCGGTTTGGCGAGATAGTCGAACGCACCAGCCTTCAGCGCGGCCACCGCGTTTTCCGCGCTGCCGAATGCCGTGATCACCGCGACCGGCACGTCGAGGCCCTTTTGCGTGATGTGTTCGACCACGCGCAGGCCCTCGCCATCCGGCAGCCGCATGTCGGTGAGGCACAGGTCGAATGGATCCTTGTCGAGGAGGCGCACCGCCTCACCGACGGACTGCGCACACACCGTGTCGAGGCCCATTCGCGACAGCGTCAATTCCAGTAACTCGAGGAGGTCCGGTTCGTCATCGACGACCAGGATCCTGGGTTGGCCGCGGATTTTTCTTGCCATGATTCGTCTCCCTCACTCCACAAAGGCATCAAGCCGGCTGGCCAGGCGTCAATGCCCGTTTCAACGTCATCCTGAAATGCGCGCCCGGTCCCTTGGGCAGCAATTCGAGTGCCGCGCCATTGGCGTCGGCGAGTTCCCGTGCAATGTACAGCCCCAAGCCGGTGCCGCCCGGCCGGGTCGTAAAAAAAGGTTCGAAGATCTGCGGCCGCAACTCCGCCGGAATGCCCGGCCCGTCGTCGTTCAGTTCGCAGATCACGGCGTCGCCCATGTACCCGGCGCGCGCGACGATGCGGATGCTGCCCTCCTTCTTCTGGCAGTGCTGCCACGCGTTACGCACCAGGTTCCATAGGATCTGGTTCAGGTGCCCGCGGTCGAAGATGATGAGCAGGTCGTCGGGAATTTGCATCACTACCCCTCCCGGAGGCATGTTTTCCGAGGGCACGATTTCGTCGACCAGCGAGCGCATGAATTCCGTGAATTGCACGACTTCCGGCTGCTGGCGATCGCGCCGGTTCAGCTGCAGCACTTCGCCGACGATGCGGTCGATTCGCTTGGCGTTGTTGCGGATCATGCCCAACAGGCGAGATCCTTCGGGCGCGACGGCGCCGTCTTCCTCCAGCAATTGCGCGGCCTGGTTGATCGCCGACAGCGGATTGCGAACTTCATGCGCGATCGACGCGGTCAGCCGGCCCATCGCGGCCAGCTTCATCTGTTGCGCCTCGGTCTGGGCGCGACCCAGGTCTTCGAGGTAGATCAGCGTGCCGCCGTTCAAACCGGACCCGATGCGCACGAGCCGCACGCGCAGCAGCCGCTGCGTCGCTTCCACTTTGAATGGCGCCAGCGTCTCGCTGAAATCTTCCTGCCAGCGCCGCCAGTAATCGTGCAGCGTGGTGCTGAATTCGGCGAGCCGCATGCCGCCGCGCATCCGGCCGAAGCCGCCCAGCAAGCGAGTGACTTGCGCATTGTGGCCGCGCACGATGCCGTTCAGGTCGACCACGAGCACGCCGTCCTGCATGTCCTGGATGATGAGCCGGTTGACCTGCTCGAGGTTGGCTACGTCGATGCCGCGCTGCGCGGCCAGGTCCTCCGATTGCTTCGTGTAGCGGCCGAGCGCGACGGCAATGCCGACGGTCGTGAAATATCCGAACCCGATGATCCCGGTCTGGAACAACTGCGCGCCGCCCGCCTGACCGTTCCAGACCCGGAACGCGTCGAGGCCCAGGAGTGCAATGGAAGCAAAGCCGGCCTGGAAGAACGCTGTTTCCTGCCGCAGCAGCCAGCCGGCCGCCGCAAGTTGCGGGAACAGAAGGATAGGCAACGGCGCGCCGAAGCCACCGCCCGCGAACATGATGAGGCCCAGGAAGAACACGTCCCCGACCAGCAGGCTGAACAGCATGTGGGGAAGCGGCAACGGCAGGCGTTCCTGCTGCACCCACCAGAACGACGCCAGTCCGAAGGTGAAATAGAGCCCAACGCCGGTGATGTACGCGTTGGGCGTGACGATGTTGAGCAGCTTCGGGTCGACCAGAAGCGCGGTGCCCAGAAGCAAGGCGGCGCACACAGCGCGATAAAGGCCGACGATCCACAGGATGCGCCTGCCCGAATCGCTCAGCGACGTGAGCAGCGGCGGGGGCTCGAATGGCGGAATGGCGGGGGCGGGCTGCATCTGTGGGTATTTTAGGGCGCCCTCCGCGGTCAAATGGAGTTGCGCTTTCGGTTGGGGCAGGCCGGGTCGCCACAACGATACCCGTCCGGCGCGGTCGTGGCATCCGTCCTGGGCAGAAATACCCCGCAGTCCACGCACTTGATCATCGGCGTGGCGGCCGGGGCGGGGGAGTTTCCAGGGTTTGACGCGTCCTTGCGCTCGGCGCGCAGCTTGGCCACGTTCCACATCCGGAGCGCGAACAGCACGGCGAAGACGACTGCGAGCCAGAAGATGACTTTGCCCATTACAGGATTTTTCCTGGATTCATGAGATTGCCCGGATCGATTGCGGCCTTCACCAAACGCATCAGGTCGAGTTCCACGGCCGACTTGTAGCGCACGAGGTCGTTCCGCTTCAATTGTCCCACGCCATGCTCCGCGCTGAAGCTGCCGCCCAATGATGCGACCAGATCGTGGACGATGCGGTTCGCGATGTCGGCGTTCGACAGGAATGAGGGCGGGTCGACGCCCTCGGGCGCGGACAGGTTGTAATGCAGGTTGCCGTCGCCCAGGTGGCCGAACACGACGAGGCGCGACCGCGGAAATGCCTTGTCGAGCGCCGTGCCGCATTCGATCAGAAATGCGGGAATTGCGGACACCGGCAGCGAAATGTCGTGCTTGATGTTGGGCCCTTCGCGGCGCTGCGCTTCGCTGATGTTTTCGCGCAGCAACCACAATTTTCCGGCCTGATCGACGGACTGGGCGACCACGGCATCCCGCACGCTGCCATCGCCGACCGCGGCCGCCAGCGCGGCTTCCGCCATGGCGGTCAGCGGTGCGTCGACGGCGCTGTCGTCGGCCTGGACCAGCACGTACCAGGAATGGCCGGGCATTGGATTCGGGAGCGCGGGATGATGCTTGGTCGACAGCAACAGCGCGAAGCCGCTCATCAATTCGAATCCGGTCAGGCGATCGCCCAAAGCGGACTTGAGTCGCCTCAACAGATCCACCGCCGCGTCCACCGAGGCCACCGCGCACAATGCGGTGACGCGCGTGCGCGGCGCAGGAAAGAGCTTCAGCGTCGCCGCCGTCACGATGCCGAGCGTCCCTTCGCCGCCGATGAAGAGATGCTTCAGATCGTAACCCGTGTTGTCCTTGCGCAAACCACGCAGGCCGTTCCAGATGCGGCCATCGGCGAGCACGACCTCTATGCCCAGTGTCAGGTCGCGCGCATTGCCGAAACGCAGCACGGCCGTTCCACCTGCGTTGGTCGACAGGTTGCCGCCGATCGTGCAGCTGCCCTCGGAGGCCAACGAAAGCGGAAACAGCAGTCCGGCGTCTGCCGCGGCCTTTTGCACGGCGGCCAACGGCACGCCCGCTTCCACCGTCAGCGTCGCGTTCGCCGCGTCCAGCGCACGAATGCGATTCATGCGCGCAAGCGAGAGCACGATTTCCGTGCCGGTCGCGTGCGGTGTTGCGCCTCCGCACATTCCCGTATTGCCTCCTTGCGGCACGATGGCCACGCCCGATTGCGCGCACGTTGCCACGACCGCGGCAACTTCTTCTGTCGTCGCCGGTTTGACCACGGCGATCGTGGCGCCATGGAAACGGCCGCGCCAGTCAGTAAGGTAGGGCGCCACGTCCTCGCCCGCGGAAAGGACGTTCGCGTCGCCGACGATGGCCAGGAGCCGATCGTGCACGGTTGCGCCAAGTTCCGCCATGGGGGAATATTAACAAATGAGGCGGTACGCTCCCGCGAGAGTCCCACGACAGGAGGAACCATGAGCAGCGACAACAAGAAGCCCGGACCCGCGCCCGGCGCTGAAGGCGTTCCTTTTTCGCCGCAGGACGCGATGGAATTCATGCAGAAGATGTGGAATCCGCTCGGCGTGACCATGCCCGGGTTCGGCTTGCCGGGCGCGGCGGCACCGGCAATGCCCGGCGCGATGCCGTTTCCCAATCCTGCCGCGATGTTCGCCGCGCTCGACCCGGTGGAAATCGAGCGCAAGATCGTCGAACTCAAAGTCATCGAGAACTGGCTGACCATGAGCGTGTCGATGATGCAGATGAGCATCAAGACGATGGAACTGCAAAAGGCATCGCTCGAGGCCATGCGCGGCTCGATGGGGGCTGCGAAAAAATGAATCCCGGAATTGCTGAACGAAAGGTTGAAGCATGAGTCTTACTCTTTACTACGGATCGGGTTCGCCATTTGCGTGGCGAGTGCAATTGGCGCTGGAGCACAAGGCGCTGCCGTACGAACTCAAAGTACTTTCGTTTTCGGCGGGCGATACGCGCAAGCCGGAGTTCATTGCGCTCAATCCGCGCCATGAGGTGCCGGTCCTGGTCGACGGCGACTTCGTGCTCTACGAATCGAACGCGATCGTCGAATACCTGGACGACGCCTATCCCGGACGAGGTGCACCGCTGTTCCCTGGCGACGTCCGGCAGAAGGCTCTGGTGCGAAGGCTGGTGCTGGAAGTCGACCACCACTTCTACGAGGCGTCAAGCCTGGTCTTGACGCAGGCGTTCTGGAAAAAGCCCGAGGAGCGCGAGCCCGACAAGATCGCCGAGGGCCGGAAGGCGGTGGTCGAGGAATCCGCGATGTTCACGCGTGCGATGCGCGGCGAATTTCTGGCCGGGCCGCTGTCTGCCGCGGACTTCACACTCTATCCATTGGTTGCCGCATTGTGGCGCGCGGAAATGAAATTGCCCGATCTCGATGCGGCAGGAATGCTGACGCCGGAACTTCACGCGTGGAAAGCGCGGATCGAGGCGCTGCCTTATTTCGAGAAAACCATCCCGCCGCACTGGAAAGCGTAGCCGAACCGATCGCGCGCTGGCGCAGTCGCGCGGATCACGGCAGCACGAAGTCCGTCGCGCCGGTGCGCCACAACAGGAACGCGAACAGGTCGGTGGTTTCGTCGGCCACCTGCGCGGCATTCGTGCCGTGGCCGCCGTCGAAATCCACGCGAAGCAGGATCGGCTTGCCGCTGCCGCCGAATGACGCGTTGGCAGCCTGAAGGCGCGCGGCCATCTTGCCCGGGTCCCAGGCGTCGACGCGGGCGTCGCGGAAACCGATCGTCAGCATGGCGGCGGGATACGCGACGCCATCCACGACGCGCGCATAGCTGCTCATCGCCAGCAAATTCCGTAAACCGTCTTCGGTCGTTACGGTTCCAAATTCCGGCACATTGGCGGGGCCGGATGCGCCCGTCTCGCCGCGCAACGTATCGTGAAAGCCGGACTGGCTGACCATCGCGACAAAAAGGTCCGGACGCTCGACCAACGCATTGCTCACGGTCAATCCGCCGGCGCTGCTGCCGACGAGCGCGAGCCTGGCCGGCGCCGTCCAGCGTTCGTCGATCAGCCATTGCGCGGTGGCAATGAGATCGTGCCAGGAATTGGGCTTTGTCGCGTGGTAGCCGCCGCGATGCCATTCGTCGCCCAACTCACCACCGCCACGGACGTGGGCGACCGCGTAGATGCCACCTCGTTCCAGCCAGACGGCCAGCGATGGCCAGAATTCCGGAGATTGGCTGAGGCCGTATGCGCCGTAGGCTTCGAGCAGCAGCGGCGCGCTGCCGTCGCGCGTCACGCTTTTCGGACTTAGAATCGTCAACGGCACGTCCACGCCATCGTGGCTTTTCACTACCACGTCCATCGAGACAATGCCGCTCCAGTCCGTGCCGGCGCGTGGCAGCAATTCGGTTCGGGCGAGGACGCCGGTCTTGCCGTCGACGCTGTAGTAGGCCGGCGATTCAGTCCAGCCCGCAAGGCGCACCAGCGCGCCGGCGCGCATCGGATCGGTGACGAGTTCTTCGATCGCGCCGCGATACGGCAGTTTCACCAACGTACCGCGGGCGATTCCGGCGTACTTGGGCATGGCTGCGGGAGAACTCCTGACGTTCGCGCGCGCCTTGCCCTTGGCGGCAGGCGCCGCAACGCGCTTCAATTTCACGTTGTATTCGAGTCGGCGCAATGCATCGTACCCGGAGTCGGTCTCGCGCACGTACAACGCATCCTTCGCTATGCTCAGGCCGCGAAGCACCCGCTCCGAAGTCGGCACTACGATTTCCGCGTTGGCGAGCGTGTAGGGCCGCGGTTCGCGCAGCGACCACCGCACGATCTGGTAACGTGGCGCGTCCTCATGCGTCAGCAGATAAATCCACTCGCCGCGCAGGTCGAAATCGGTGATTCCCTGTTCCGATGCGGCGAGCTTTCGCCATGGCGTTGCGGCGCCGCGCAGCTGCGTCAGCGGCGCAACGTAAAGCGTGACTTCGTCCTGAACGCCGTGGCTGACCACGCCTATTGCGAATGGCGACACCGGCGACACGTGGATCGTCGGCGTGTCGTCAGCGTCGATGGTGACGGCCGGATTGAGATCGCCGCCGAAGACCGCGACGTCGCTGGTGTTCCCGCCAGGCGCAATCGTTTGCATGAACGCGCGGCTCTCGCGGAGTTGATTGGCGAAGGGTTCACCGGCCGCGCGCTCGCGCTGCTGCGTATAGAACAGGATTTCGCTGTCAAAGCGCCAGGAAGGATTTGCGCCGCGCGCGCGCGGAATCGGCGCGCCGATTGGCTGGCGCGTGACGACATCGATGACATGGAGTGTGGCGTCCTCGTTGCCGCCGAGCGCCACGCCTACGGCCAGCCGCTTGCCGTTGGGCGAGATGCTGAAAAATTCGATTGCCGCGGCCTGGCCATCCCGGTTGTAGCGCGCCGGATCGACCAGGAGCCGCTCCGCCCCGTTGACACTTTCGCGAAGATAGAGCTTGAAGGTGGCGTCGTACTGGCCGCGCTTCAGATAGACGAGCGCGTCGACCGCGGTTTGCACATCCCGCACGTGTGTGTCGCTACCATTCAATTCCACGAGGCGCTTATGTAGCGCGGCGCGCCCCGGCAATGCATCAAGGATGCTGCGCGTGTAAGTGTTTTGTGCGTGGAACCATGCGATGACCTCGGGTGTTCCGATGTCTTCCAGCCAGCGGTACGGATCGTAAATCGTACGGCCGAAGAGCGACTCGACCGTGACATCGACCGGTGTCTCGGGTGGCGTGAAGTCGAGCGCTTCGGCAGAAGGCACCAACGCCAGGCCGAGCGCGAACGCAAATCGGAATGCAATCCCGAACACGACGAGTGTCGCGCGCGCAGCACCCTCCCTCAACTGCGCGTCCCGAGCCACGCTTCCCGACGCGATGCCTTGGCGGCCACCGGATCCGCGTCGAGTACCAGATACGCCGTGTCGAGCGGAGCCGCGTCGAGCTCCAGGAAAAACGTCCGCAACTCGTCGCGCCGGAAGGCATGAATGTTGAGCGGCTTCCCGCTCCGCGGTCGGTCCAGAAGCGAAGCGAGCATCCCGGGGGACGCTTTGACATCGTCGATCGCGACCAGGATATCGCCAGCAGAAAGTCCGGCGCGGCTCGCGGGACCACCGCGGTAGACATGGGTCAAATTGAGATCCGGCCCGACCAACGCGCCGAGCGTGTTTTTCACCGTCTCGACTTGGGCCACATTCCCGCCGCGGTCCTTCGGCCCGGTCGATGCTCGAAGTTGCAATGTGACGCCGAACTCGACCAGCAACTTTGCCAGCGGCGGGTCTTCGGTGCCGAATACGTACCGCGTGAAGAAATCGGCGAGATCATGGCCGGCCAGTTCGCTCGCCATTTTCTCGATGCCGTCCTCCGGCACGCCGATGCCGGGGTGGCCGTGCCGCATCCACAGTTCGCGCATGAGATCGTCGAGCGACGCGCCCCCTTGCGAGCGCAGCGTGAGGTCCAGCGCCAGCGCGACCAGCGAGCCCTTCACGTAATAGCTGACCACGGAATTGGGCGAGTTTTCGTCCCGCCGGTAGAATTTGATCCAGGCATCAAAGCTCGACTCGGCTACGCTCTGCAACGTGCGTCCGGGTGTGCGCAGCACCGTGGTGATCGCCCGCCCGATGAGTTCGAGATATCGCGCGGGAGGAATGAGGCCGCAGCGCACGAGGGCCAAGTCATCGTAGTACGACGTGATGCCCTCGAACGCCCACAGTTGACGCGTATAGTTCTCCCGCGCGAGGTCGTAGGGTGCGAATGCCTCGGGCTTGATGCGCTTGACGTTCCAGGTGTGGAAATATTCGTGGCTGGCGAGGCCCAGAAAACCGAGATAGTCGTCGGTGATTTTTTCGACGCCGGGTTGCGGCAGGTCGTCACGCGAGCACAGAAGGCTGGTGCTCGAGCGATGTTCCAGTCCGCCGTAACAATCGCCCACCGCCATGACCTGGAACAGATACCGATCGATGGGCGCCGGACTGTTCGGCGCGCCGCCGAAGAGCTCGATGTGCCACTGGCAGATGCGGGTGAGGTCTTGCACCAGTCGCGGCAGGTCGGCCTGCTGCTGACCCGTGACTGCGATATCGTGCTGCGTGCCGCCGGCCATGAACGTCGCGGTCGCGAACGTTCCAGTCTCCACCGGATGGTCGATCAATTCGTCGTAATTCTCCGCGCGATAGCGGCCGAAACCGTACGGCGCGGCAACCACGGCCGGCATCGTTGTCGCAACACGCCACTCTCCGAATGCCGGATCGGGTGGTGCGATGTCGACGGTGCAGGGCGCATTCTCGCGTCCCACCGGACATAGGAAGACCGACGCGCCGTTGAAATAGCCGCGCGTGCCGTCGAGATACGCCGTGCGCACCGACAAGTCGTACGCATACACGTGCGCCACGACGGTCAGCGGCCCGAAGCACGGTGCGACGCGCCACACGTCCTTCGCTTCCTTGGTGATCGTGATTTCGCCGCTTTCCGCTTCGGCCCGAACCGACACGAAGTGCCGCGCGAACTCGCGGATCAGATAACTGCCCGGTATCCAGGATGGAAGTCGGAAGTGCTGGCCGGTCGGATCCGGATCGACCACCGTGACGCTCACCTCGTACAGATGTGCGTGCGGATCGAGCGGGACGATGTGGTATTGCGTCGGGGCGGGCGTGGCGGGCGTGGCGGTCGGGGAGGGCAAACGGAATCCTGCGGAAAGAGGGTGGTACCCCGAACACGAATCGAACGTGCGACCTGCCCCTTAGGAGGGGGCTGCTCTATCCACTGAGCTACCGGGGCCTGGCGGCTTCTTGGCTGGCACGGCGGATTTTACCGGAACGGGACGAAGCGCCTAAACTTCACGCCGGACCACCGGATAATCTCATGTACAGCAAACTGCTCCAGGAATTCGCGCAAATCGATTGGATCGTGCTCTGGCGGTGCGATTTCCATTCCGCAGCGTTGCGCGCACTGTCGGACTAGAGGCGCGCTCCACGTGCTCGCCTGGCTCCGTCCGGACGCACCGTTTCCACCGCTGTCCGCGGCGTTGGCCGAGCCCAACGGCCTGCTGGCTGCGGGTGGGGATCTCTCGCCGGAGCGGTTGATCGCAGCCTACCGCCGCGGCATCTTCCCGTGGTTCTCCGCTGGCCAGCCCATTCTTTGGTGGAGTCCGGACCCGCGGATGGTCCTGTACGTCGACGAGTTTCGAACGTCGCATTCGCTTGCCAAGCGCGTGCGCCGGCACGAATTCGAGATCCGGATCGATACAGCGTTTCGCGACGTCATCGACAACTGCGCCGCATTGCCGCGCGATGGCCAACGCGGAACCTGGATCACGTCGGAAATG
This sequence comes from Burkholderiales bacterium, assembly GCA_043731765.1. GTDB lineage: Bacteria > Pseudomonadota > Gammaproteobacteria > Burkholderiales > Casimicrobiaceae > VBCG01. The sequence goes on along the minus strand of JAYTIR010000193.1, from coordinate 1,012 downwards.
GTCGACGCCTACTGCGAATTGCATCGGCGCGGCCTCGCTCATTCCGTGGAAAGCTGGCGTGACGGACAGCTGTGTGGCGGGCTCTATGGCATGGCGTTGGGGCGCGTTTTTTTCGGCGAGTCCATGTTCACCCGGAAGACCGACGCGTCCAAGGTCGCGCTCGTCCACCTTGTTGCCTTGCTGCAACACCGGGGCGTGCCCCTGATCGACTGCCAGCAGGAAACCGCCCACCTCGGCTCGTTTGGGGCGCGCCCGATCGCTCGGGCAACGTTTGCGGGGCATCTCAACGAATTGATACACTCGACCGAACCCGTGGCCGGGTGGCGCACGGGGGCATTCGAGGCATCCGAAATCGAGCTGCCATGAGCAAGTTGAACGACCTTCCCCTGACCTCGCTGCAGTTCTACGCGACGGCCCCCTATCCCTGCAGCTACCTCCCCGACCGCGCGGCACGCTCCCAGGTCGCCACGCCCAGCCACCTCATCGACACCCGGGTCTACAGCGAGCTCGTGCGCTTGGGCTTTCGCCGAAGCGGCGCGTTCACCTATCGCCCCTATTGCGACCACTGCCGGGCTTGCATACCGGTTAGGGTGCCCGCCGCGGATTTTACGGCAGGGAGGACTCAGCGGCGAATAATGCGGAGTCACGCGACGTTAACAGCGGTTAGGCGTGAATTAGCCTACGATGCTGAACATTACGCGCTCTACCTGACCTACCAACGCTTCCGCCACCCCGGCGGCGGGATGGACCAGGACAGCCGCGAGCAGTACCAGCATTTCCTGCTCCACAGCAATGTGAAAACCGACTTGTTCGAGTTCAGGGATGCCGGCGGCCTGCGGATGGTCAGCCTGGTGGACCGCCTGGTCGACGGACTTTCCTCGGTCTATTCGTTCTTCGATCCAAGCATTGCCGGGATGAGCTATGGGACCTACAACGTGCTGTGGCAGATCGACCGGTGCAAGGCGCTAGATTTGCCGTATCTTTACCTTGGCTACTACATCGCCGAGAGCCG
>JAYTIR010000192.1:0-2507 GCA_043731765.1 Burkholderiales bacterium | reverse complement strand
CTGCGCAACAATTGCGGTGCGGGATCGAGCGCGCCGGCGATCATTACCCCCACGCCGTCCGCGAACGCCACGCCGATCCGCGCGCTGACCGGCGCCGGCAGATCGGAATATTGCAACCCGGAGATGAAGTGCCCAAGCGCGGACGTGAGGGGTGTAGTCATCCTGGAGGACGAGTAATCACGCGCTCGCCTACTCGGGCTGGATGCCCGCGGCCTTGACCACGCGTCCCCAACGCAGGTATTCGGCCTTGACGTAGCTCGCCATTTCCTCCGGCGAGTTCGTCTTCGCGGTCAGCCCTTCGGCGTTGAGCACCGCTTGTGCCTCGGGGGCGTCGAGCACTTTGCGGATTTCCGAGTTCAGGCGCGCGACGATGTCCGGCGGCGTCCCGGCAGGCGCAGCGACGGCGTACCAGGCGTCGACCACGAACTCCGGGAACCCCGACTCAACCGACGTCGGCACGTCCGGCACGCCCGCCAGGCGCTGCTGGCCGACGACCGCGAGACCCTTGATCCGGCCGGCCTTGACCAGCGGGATCGACGACGGCGGGCTCGTGAATGCGAGGTCGACGCGGCCGCCCGCCACGTCCGTGATCGCGGCACCGGCGCCCTTGTAGGGGACGGCCAGCATCTTGATCCCCGTCACTTGCATGAGCAGCTCGCCGATGAGACGTCCAGAAGTCGAGCCGTAAGCAAAGCTCATTGCGCCCGGCTTGGCCTTGGCGAGCGCCACGAACTCGCGCAGATTTGCCGCAGGTACGGTGGGGGAGGCGACGGCAAGCGATGGCTGCGAAGTGACGAGCGTCACGAACGAAAAATCCTTGACCGGATCGAACGCCGGCTCCTTGGCGACCCATGGATCGGCGGCCAGGGCCCCGACAAACAACAGAATGGTGTAGCCGTCCGGTGGCGCCTTGGCGGCCGCGGCCGTCCCGATCGATCCCTGCGCGCCGGCGCGATTGTCGACGAAGACTTGCTGGCCCAGTCGCGCGGAGAGTCCCTGCGCCAGCACACGGGCAACCGGGTCCGAGCCGCCTCCCGGGGGAAACGGCACGATGAAGCGGATGGGCTTCGACGGATACGATTGCGGCTGCGCGTGCAGCGGCGTGAGCAACGCGCCGAGCAATGCGACCAGCGTCGCGAGCATCAGGGTCCTCATTGCGCGGCGCTGATCAGCACTTCGTCGCCTGCCCACGAAAACCGGACGTTCATGCCCGCGTCCTCCGAGATTTTCTCCACGTAATCGAATACCTCCTGCGCCCGCGGATCCGAGCGCCGGAGCACTTCAGGCTCGAGGTCGGGGTTCACATAGGTCGGGAGGTACGTCACGCGCTCGATCTTCTTGTTGCGGATATACGCCTTTGCCGCAAGCGTTTTCAGCGCATCGAAATGAAAGCGATGCTTCTCGTAGCCCGGATGAATCTTCACCTTGTAGAAGTCGTGGAACAGCTTGCGGTAGCCGAGGTCCCACGCCTTGCGCTCGTTCGGCACGAGCCGGTTGTACTCGAGCGCGAAGTTGTTCAGGCAGTAGAAGATCGCCTTGCCCTTGTAGACTTCGATGCCCTTGAGAATGTGCGAGTGGTGCTGCAGCACCAGGTCCGCGCCGGCGTCGATGGCAGCGTACGCGGCCTCGCGCTGATAATCGGCGACGATGGTCGGAACCACATGCACGCCGGCATGCATCGAGACGACGACCACGTCGACCTGTGCCCGCAGCTTGCGGATGTCGTCCTCCATTGCCGCCCGGTCTTCCGGGTAAAGCTTGGTGATGATCAAGGGCGGCGTGCCGGGCTGGAAGTCGACCTGGCGGTATTCGGTGGAAGCGCGCAGCGGCGCGCAGCCCGGCGTGTCTTCCTCGGCGACAATTCCTGGAAACACGATGGAAAGGTAGGCGAGGAAGCCGATCTTCGTGTCGCCCTTCGTGACGATGGCAGGTGTCCGCGCCGCGGCCATGTTCTTGCCGGCGCCCACCACCGCGATGCCGCCTTCATCCAGGTGTTTCAGCGTATCGTGGAACGCATCGAAGCCATAGTCCACCGCATGATTGCAGGCGAAAGACATGACATCGAAGCCGGCGCCGGTCGATTTGTCGAGCGCCGCGATATTGGACGGAGCGATCTTGCACGGAGAATGAGGAACGAACATCGGCGTCCCGCGCGCGGACATCGGCGATTCCATCTGGCCGAAGACGACATCCGCGGCGCTGAAGGTGTCGCCGCAATGGCGAAAGATCGACGGCGGATCGGCCCGGCTCGGGCTTACGTCACCCACTGCGATAAGCGTCAGCTCGCTCGCGTTTGCGCTCATAATTGCTCTTTCTCGGTAGGATTCCGGAACGTGATGCCGGGCAGGATGGGGCGTACCGCGGCAAACCGGATTCGAATTGGGATTGTCCGCAAGGTTAGCAATCACGGTCCGCTGTCGGGTAATACGACTTATCTATGGACGACATATTGATTTTCGTATGGAGAGCTGCGCGGCGCTTTGGGCGTTGCGTCGCGACGCGGTTTC